>JAEULF010000072.1 GCA_016793965.1 Alphaproteobacteria bacterium
CTCGGCGCTGGTCTTCCTCGGCGTCTTCGCCGTCGGCAACCCGATCGACGTGCTGATCTCGCCCGACGCGACGCAGCAGATCCGCGCCGACACGATCGCGCGCTACGGCCTCGACCTGCCGCTCTGGCAGCAGTACCTCGCGTTCCTGGGCCGGCTCCTGGAGGGGAACCTCGGCCGCTCCTTCGTCTTCAACATCCCCGTGCTCGACCTCGTGCTTTCGCGCCTGCCCGCGACGCTGGAGCTGACGCTGGCGGCCGTGCTCGGCGCGACGCTGATCGGCGTGCCGCTCGGCATGTACGCGGGCTACCGCCCGGACAGCCCGCTGTCGAAGGTCGCGATGGGCGTCTCGGTCCTCGGCTTCTCGGTGCCGACCTTCTGGATCGGGCTGGTGCTGATCCTGACCTTCGCGGTCTGGCTGGGCTGGCTGCCGGCCGGCGGCCGCGGCGCCACCGTCGCGGTGCTCGGCGTCGAGTGGAGCTTCCTGACGCTCGACGGGCTCGCGCACCTGCTGCTCCCGGCCCTCAACCTGTCGCTCTTCAAGCTCGCCATGATGATGCGGCTGGCGCGCGCCGGCACGCGCGAGGTGATGCTGACGGACACGGTCAAGTTCGCGCGCGCGTCCGGCCAGTCCGACTGGACGATCCTGCGCCATCATGTGCTGCGGCTCATCTCCATCCCGATCGTCACGGTGTTCGGGCTGGAGTTCGGCTCGACGCTCGCCTTCGCGGTGGTGACGGAGACGATCTTTTCCTGGCCCGGCGTCGGCAAGCTCATCATCGAATCGATCCAGTCGCTCGACCGGCCGGTCATGGTCGGCTACCTCATGCTCGTCGCCTTCCTGTTCATCATGATCAACCTCCTGGTCGACGTCGCCTATGCCGCGCTCGACCCGCGCCTGCGCGCGCGCAGGACGTAGGGCCGCCCGTGGCAGAGGCCTCGCCCCTCGCGCGCTTCTGGCAGGAGTTCCGGGAGAACCGCGTCGCCGTCGCGTCGCTCGCCGTCATCGTCGCCATCGCGCTCGTGGCGCTGCTGGCGCCGTGGATCGCGCCGCAGGACCCCTACGACATCGGCAAGCTGGTGCTCGCCGACGCGCGCCGGCCGCCGGGCCATGCCGGCAGCGGCGGCTACGTCCACTGGCTGGGCACCGACGCGCAGGGCCGCGACCTGCTCTCCGCCATCCTCTATGGGCTGCGCATCTCCGTGCAGATCGGCGTGGCGGCGGGGGCCATCGCCTTCGTCCTCGGCGCGGCGCTCGGGACGACGGCCGCCTTCCTCGGCGGGCGGGCGGAGATGCTGGTCATGCGCTTCATCGACCTGCAGCTCTCATTCCCTGCGATCCTGCTGGCGCTGGTGCTGGCCGCGCTGCTCGGCCAGGGCAAGTGGCAGATCATCGCCGCCCTGGTGACCGCGCAGTACGCGTACTTCGCGCGCACGGCGCACGGCGCCGCCGCGGCCGAGCGCGCCAAGGACTACGTCGAGGCCGCGCTCTCCACGCCGATGCCGGCCCGCGCGGTCATCCTCAGGCACATCCTGCCGAACAGCCTGCCGCCCTTGATCGTGGTCGCCACCGTCCAGATCGCCAACGCGATCGCGCTCGAGGCGACGCTCTCCTTCCTCGGCCTCGGCTTGCCGGTCACCGAGCCGTCGCTCGGCATGCTGATCGCCAACGGCTTCCAGTACATGCTCTCCGGCCGCTACTGGATCTCGATTTATCCCGGCGTCGCGCTGATCGTGCTGATCGTCGCCATCAACCTCGTCGGCGACCAGGTGCGCGACCAGCTGAACCCGCGGCTGAAGCGATGACGGCGCCGGTCCTCGCGGTGCGCGACCTGGCGACGCATTTCTTTGCCCGCGCCGGCACGGTCAAGGCCGTCGACGGCGTCTCCTTCGACCTTGCCGCCGGCGAGATCCTCGGCCTGGTCGGCGAATCCGGCTCCGGCAAGAGCATGACCGGCTACTCGCTGCTCGGCCTGATCGACCCGCCCGGCCGCATCGTCGCCGGCTCGATCAAGCTGGCCGGACAGGAGCTGGTCGGGCTGCCGCAGGCCGAGCTGCGCGCGCTGCGCGGCCGGCGCATGGCCATGGTGTTCCAGGACCCCATGACGACGCTCAACCCCGTGCTCAGCATCGCCGAGCAGATCCGTCTCGCGATCGCAGCGCATGAGCGCGTCTCGCCCGCCGCCGCGCGCGCGCGCGCCGCCGACGTGCTCGGGCGCGTCGGCATCCCGGACGCGGCGCGCCGCCTCGACGCCTTCCCGCACCAGTTCTCCGGCGGCATGCGCCAGCGCGTCGCCATCGCCATCGCGCTGCTGCACCGGCCCGACCTGATCGTCGCGGACGAGCCGACGACGGCGCTCGACGTCTCGATCCAGGCGCAGATCATCGTCGAGGTGCGGGCGCTGGTGCGCGACCTCGGCACGGCGCTGATCTGGATCAGCCACGACCTGGCGACGGTGTCGGCGCTCGCCGGCCGGATCATGGTGATGTACGCCGGCCGCATCGTCGAGCACGGTCCGATCGGCGCGGTGCTGCGAGCCCCGCAGCATCCCTACACGCAGGGCCTGCTCGGCTCGCTCCCCTCGCGCGCCGTGCCCGGCCAGGACCTCGTGCAGATCCCTGGATTGCCGCCGTCGCTCGCGGCGCTGCCGGCCGGCTGCGCCTTCCGCCCGCGCTGCGAGAGAGCGGCGCCGGAATGCGCCGCCGCGCCTGACCAGGCGACAAGCGGCAGCCGCGGCTGGCGCTGCCACCGGCCGCTCGGCGCAGGTGCGGCATGAGCGCATCGGGCGAGAGCGGCACCGCCGTCAGCGTGACCGGAGCGTCCAAGCAGTTCGCGCCGCTGGTGGCGCTGGGCGATCGCATCGCCGCGGCCCTCGGCGGCAGCGTCGAGCGGCGGTCGGTGCGCGCGGTCGATGACGTGTCGCTCGAGATCGCGCGCGGCGAGACGCTCGGCCTGGTCGGCGAGTCCGGCTGCGGCAAGAGCACGCTCGGTCGCCTGGTCGCCGGCATCCTGCCGCCGAGCGCGGGCACGATCCGGATCTGCGGCGAGCCGGTGATGTCGCAGGGCCGGCGGCCGCGCAAGCTGACCACCCGCGTCCAGACCATCTTCCAGGACCCATACGCCTCGCTCGATCCGCGCATGCGCATCGGCACGATCGTCGCCGAAGGGCCGGTCCATCACGGCCTGGTCGCCAGCGCCGACGCCGCCGCCTATGCCGCGCGCTGGCTCGCCAAGGTCGGGCTCGATCCCGACGCCGTTCCGCGCTACCCGCACCAGTTCTCCGGCGGGCAGCGCCAGCGCATCGCCATCGCGCGCGCGCTCGCCATGCAGCCGGAGGTCCTGGTTTGCGACGAGCCGGTCGCCTCGCTCGACGTCTCGATCCAGGCGCAGGTTCTCAACCTGCTGCTCCAGCTCCGGCGCGAGCTCAAGCTGACCATGCTGTTCATCAGTCACCATCTCGGCGTGGTGCGCCATGTCAGCGACCGCGTCGCCATCATGTATCTCGGCCGCATCGTCGAGATCGGGCCTGCCGAGACGGTCTATGCGCGCCCCCAGCACCCGTACACGCAAGCGCTGCTCGCGAGCGTGCCGCAGCTTGTGCTCGACGGCGATGCGCCGGGGTCATTCCGACCCATCGCCGGCGAGCTGCCGTCGCCGCTGTCGCCGCCGCCCGGCTGCCATTTCCACCAGCGTTGCCCCGTCGCGCTGCCGCGCTGCAGCATCGAGAGCCCGCAGCTGCGCGACGCCGGGCCAGGACAGGCTGCGGCGTGCCACCTCGTCGCATCGCGCTGAGCGATCAGATCCCCGGTTGCGCCGACGCGCAGTTGCATCATGCGTTTTGCACAGGGGCCGCTGCGCCAAGCGGTTTGCTTGTGAATCCGCGAACCAGCTAGTCTGCCCCCGAGACCGTCACGCTCGGCGCGCGCGGAATGCGGCGCGATCCGCGCGCAGGCGGCCACAAGGCGCGACGCGAAGTGCGCGACGCGCTGCCATCATCGGGAGGAAACATATGCTCGCCACACGTCGTCACATCGCTCTAGCCGCAGCAGCGCTCGGCTTGGCCGTCGCCGCCGGCGCCGGCAGCGACGCCGCTGCGCAGTCCAAGCCGCCGGTCCGCATCGGCGCCATCCTGCCGCTCTCCGGCGCGGGCACCTTCGAGGGCCAGCTCGGCCTCGAGGGCATGCAAGCCTCGGCCGCCATCATCAACGCCAAGGGCGGCATCCTCGGCGGGCGCAAGATCGAGATCGTCGCGTATGACGACAAGTCGTCGCCCGAGGAAGGCGTCAGCGCTGCCCGCCGCGCCATCGAGCAGGACAAGGTCGACGTCATCGCAGCCAACATGTTCTCGCCGATCGCGCTGGCCATGAAGGAGGTCACGCGCGACAAGATCATCCATATGGTGCTGGCGCCGCAGCATCCGAAGGTGACCGAGGAGGGCCACAAGTGGCTCTTCCGGATCAACGAGACCACCATCATGCGCGGCACCAACTTCTCCAAGTTCATCTGCAGCAAGATGAACCTGAAGTCGGTGGCGATCCTGGCGATCAACGACGACTACGGCCGCGCCGATTCCGGGAACTTCGAGAAGTGGTTCAAGGAGTGCGGCATGAACTTCAAGGCAACGGAGTTCTTCCAGAAGACCGACACGGACTTCAACGTGCAGCTCACCAAGCTGCGCGGCATGCAGCCGGACGGCATCTACGTCGCGGCCAGCGCCACCTCGCAGGGCGCGACCATCTACAAGCAGCTGCGGCAGCTCGGCTACAAGGGCACGATCATCGCGTCGGGCGGCAACATGAACCCGAAGCTGGTCGAGCTCTCCGGCAACGCGATCGAGGGCGTGTTCAGCGTCTCGCCCTATGTCGAGGACGTCGCCAACCCGGTCGCCGAGGCCTGGCGCGCCGAGTACAAGAAGATGTTCAAGAACGAGACGTCGTTCGTCGCGTCGCTCGGCGCCGCCGGCATCGAGATCCTGGCGGCCGCGATGGACAAGGCCGGCACGTCGAACGGCTACGACAAGATCGCCGACACCATCCGCTCGGGCAAGTGGGCGACCACGCTCGGCGAGATCGGCTTCGACAAGATCGGCCAGGGCTTCATCGCCAGCTACATCGTGCAGGTGAAGAACGGCAAGATCGTCACCCACGCGAAGGCGAACTGAGGCATCGGGCGGCGGCCGGAACCGTCCGGCCGCCGCTCCCCTTCCCCCCGCCTCCCCGGAAGCCGCCGCGTGTTCCTGGAGATCTTCCTCCAGCAGGTCGCCAACGGCCTGGTCAACGGCATGGGCTACGTGCTCGTGGCCGTCGGCCTGACGCTGGTGTTCGGGGTGCTGCGCATCGTGAATTTCGCCCATGGCGAGTTCTACATGCTCGGCGCCTACGTGCTGTTCTTCGTCATCACCCTGGCCGGGATCCCCTACGTGCCGGCCGTCTTGCTGACCACGGCGATCGTCGCCGGCGTCGGCGTGGCCGCGAGCGAGCTGCTGTTCAAGCCGCTGCGCCGCGAGCACGAGTTCACCATCCTCATGGTCAGCCTGGGCCTCAGCCTGATGCTGGCCAATGGCGGCGAGCTGTTGTTCGGCGCCGACCCGAAGAGCATCCCGAGCCCCTATGCCGACATGACGGTCGAGCTCGGGCCTGTGTTCCTGACCTGGCAGCGCATCATCGTGATCGTCGCCGCCGGCGCTCTGATCGGGCTGGTCTACCTCTTCATCCGCTTCACCCGCATGGGCAAGATGATGCAGGCGACAGCGCAGAACCGCGAGGGCGCGGCGCTCACCGGCATCAATATCGATTGGGTGCACACCTACACCTTCGCTCTCGCCTGCGGCCTCGCCGCGGTGTCGGGCGCGCTGCTCGGGCCGACGGCGACGATCCTGCCGACGGTCGGGGAGTGGGCGGTGCTCAAGGCGTTCATCGTCGTCGTCATGGGCGGGCTCGGCAGCATGGGCGGGGCGGTGGTCGGCGGCCTGCTGCTCGGCGTGGCCGAGGCGCTGGGCGCCAACTACATCTCCATCGCCTTCAAGGACGCGATCGGCTACGCGATCATCGTCGCGGTGCTGCTCTGGCGCCCGGCCGGCCTGTTCGCGGGCAAGCGCTGACATGACGCGCAACATCTCGTCCCTGGACTGGCTCGGCATCGGCTTCCTGTGCCTGGTGCCGCTGGCCGCGTTCGATTCCTACCTGCAGCACCTCCTGGTCCTGTGGATGCTGTTCGCGCTGATGGCGCTCAGTCTCAACATCATCATCGGCTACCTCGGCGAGCTGAGCTTCGGCCACGCCGCCTTTCTCGGCCTCGGCGCCTACGCCTCGGCGATGCTGACCGTCCACCTGGGGCTGCCCTTCGCGCTCGGGCTCGTCGCCGCCCCGGCCGTGGCCGGGCTCTTCGGCTTCGTCATCGGCTACGTCTCCTTGCGCATCAAGGGGCCGCAATTCGCCATCCTGACCCTCGGCTTCGGCGCCATCCTGCACAGCGTTTTCGTCAACTGGGTCGACTTCACCAACGGCCCGCTCGGCATCACCAAGATCCCGCCGCCGCGGCTGCCGATCGTCGATGTCGAGATCGCCGGCG
>JAEULF010000158.1 GCA_016793965.1 Alphaproteobacteria bacterium
CCGCACCGACCTCCCTCCCCCTGCTGCGCAGGGAGAGGGAGATGCGCGCCCTTCCTTGCCGCTTCCCGCCGCGCTAACTCTTCGCCCATGCCCGCGCCCGTGCCCGCGCCCCTGCCGCCAGCGAAGCCGTCGTCACGCACGCCTGAGCCGCCGCTGCATGTCGTCTTCTGTCTCCTGCCGGACTTCCCGATGCTGGCCTTCGCCTCGGCGATCGAGCCGCTGCGCATGGCCAACCGCATGGCCGGCCGGCCGGCCTTCCGCTGGTCGCTGGTCTCGCCCGACGGCGAGGCGGCGCGCGCCAGCAACGGCATCGCGCTGACCGTCGATGGCGGGCTGATCGACGCGGCCGGCGGGCGCCCGGGCGGGCTCATCGAGGCGGCACAGCCCGACTACGCCTTCGTCGTTGCCGGGCTCGACGTCGAGCGCCATTCCCGCCCGCCGGTGAAGCGCTGGCTGCGCATGCTCGCCAAGCGCGGCGTCGCGGTCGGCGGCATCTCCTCGGCGGCGCATGTCCTGGCCGATGCCGGTCTGCTCGACAACAGGCGCTGCGCCGTGCACTGGGAGAACCTGCCGGCGCTCGCCGAGCGCTTCCCGCAGGTCGATGCGCGCCAGGAGCTCTGCGTCATCGACGACAACATCTACACCTGCGCCGGCGGCACCGCGGCCATCGACATGATGCTGCACGTCATCGCGCGGCACGTTGACGAGGCCATCGCCGGCAAGGTCGCCGACCAGTGCATCCTCGGCAGCGTCCGCCCGCTCGACCAGCGCCAGCGCCAGCCGATGGGCCGCGATCTGCGCCGCGCCAGCCCGCTCGTCGCCGCCGCCGCGAAGCTGATGGAGGACCACCTGGCGAGCCCCTTGGCGCTCGCCGCCCTGCCCGGGCGCCTCGGCCTGTCGCGCCGCCAGGTCGAGCGGCAGTTCAAGCGCGACCTCGGGATGTCGCCGGCGCGCTACTACATGCAGCTCCGCCTGGAGCGCGCGCGCCACCTGCTGCTGCAGACGGCGCTGCCGGTGATCGACGTGGCGATCGCCTGCGGCTTCGTCTCGGCCTCGCATTTCTCGAAGAGCTACCGCCGCCAGTTCCGCCGCGCGCCCCAGGACGAGCGGCGCGGAGGGGGAGGGGTTGCTTTATGGTAACACACATGTTACCAGGTTCGATCGAGGCCCGCGAGTACCTGGACGGCGCCGGGCGCAGCCCGTTCGCCAGGTGGTTCGAGGGGCTCGATCCGCTGGCTGCCGCCAAAGTGACGGCGGCGGTCGCTCGCCTCTGCGCAGGCAACCTCTCGAACGTGAAGAGCGTCGGCGCGGGCGTGCATGAGAGCCGGATCGATTCCGGTCCCGGCTATCGCGTGTACTTCGCCTGGGAGGGCCGGACGATCGTCCTCCTCCTCGGCGGCGGGACCAAGAAGCGCCAGCGGCGCGACATCGAGGACGCCGCGCGCCGGTGGGCCGACCACAAGGCGCGCAGGCGGCACGGGGGATGAGATGGCGCTGACGCGCTCGTTCAAGGAGACCGTGCAGGCGCGCGCCAGGCGCGACCCGAGGTTCCGAGCGGCGCTGCTGGCCGAGGGGATCGAGGCGCTGCTCGCTGGCGACCTCGACACGGGCAAGGCTGTCCTGCGCGACTACATCAACGCCACCGACGGCTTCGACGCGATCGCGGCGGCGACCGGCACGCCGCCGAAGAGCCTGATGCGCATGCTCGGCCCGCGCGGCAACCCGACCGCGCGCAACCTGATGGCCGTGGTCGCGCACCTGCAGAGCGCGGCGGGCGTGCGGCTGCGCGTGCGCTGATCCGTCAGTTGTTCGACTTCACCACGCCGTCCGCGCGCGTGCGCTTGAGCACGGTCTCGTCGAGGGCGAAGCCCAAGCCCGGCGCGTCGCCGAGGACGAGCCAGCCCTCGGCGTCGACATCGACCGGCGCCTGGAACATGAAGTCGCGGCGCTGGTTGGTCCATTCCGGCGGGTCCCAGGGGAACTCCAGGAACTGGCCGTCGGTGGTGCCGGCGGCCAGATGCGCGTTGGCGAGCAGCCCGATGCCGTTGCCCCAGGTGTGCGGCGTGAAGGCGATGCCGTGCTCGGCCGCCATGGCGGCGACCTTGGCGAGGCCGGTGATGCCGCCGACCGAGACGACGTCCGGCTGCACCACGTCGAGGCAGCCCTCGGCGATGACGTCGCGCAGCTCCGCCATCTCGCGGTCGAGCTCGCCGCCGGCGATCCGCACGTCGAGGGATTCGCGCAGCAGCCGCATGCCCGCGCGGTCGGCGCGGTGCAGCGGCTCCTCCATCCAGTAGACCTTGAGGCGCTCGAGCTCGCGCCCGATCCGCAGCGCGTCCTTCGCGGTCCAGGCCGCCATGGTGTCCCAGGGGAAGCGCCAGCCCTGGTTGCAGTCGACCATCAGCTCCAGCTTGTCGCCGACGCGCGCGCGCACCGCCTCCAAAGCCTTGATGTCGGCGCGCCAATCGCCGCGCCGGAAGCGCACCTTCATGGCCGGGAAGCCCCGGGCGAGCACGCGCTCGGCCAGGTCCGCCATGGCCTCTCCGTCGCGCAGCGTGCCGGAGGAGGCGTAGCAGCGGATGCGGGGCGAGAGGCCGCCGAGCAGCTTCCAGCAGGGCTGCCCCGTGATCTTGCCGGCGAGGTCCCACAGCGCCAGGTCGAGCGGCCAGCAGCGGCCGTAATGGAACGTCAAGTGGCTGATCGCGCGGTAGTGGCGCTCCAGCCGCAGCGGGTCCTCGCCGATGAAGACGTGCTCATGGCCGGGGAAGCCCAGCATGTAGTCGCCCGAGCCGATGCCCTCCAGGCCTGTGTCCGTGCGCACGCGCACGATGGTGGCGTCGAATTTCGTGCGCGGCTTCGACGACCAGCTCGGCAGGAAGGGCGGGTCGAGCGGGAACTGATGCTGGGTGATCTCGATGGCGGCGATCTTCATGGCGGTGGTGTCCTCGTGCGGCCCTGCCCAATTGTCATTCCCGCGAAAGCGGGAATCCACCGAGACGCTTGCGCAGGCGGGCGGTCGCGGGGCTCGGAGCGTCGGCGGTCGCGCGACAGGGAGCGGCGCGGACTGCACGGTGGATTCCCGCTTTCGCGGGAATGACAGGAGAAGCAGTGGCAATCCTCGCCGTCACGCCGCCTCCAGCACGGCGCGGGCAAGCGCCAGCAGGTCGGCGTCGGAGGACGGCCGCGCGTTCGACTTGCGCATGGCGGCGTTCTCCGGCAGCGCCATCTCCGCGGCGAGCCGCGCCGGCGTCACGCCGGGCAGCTCGTCGGCCAGCGCCACCTTGACGCCGACGGCGCGGACCAGCCGGTCGACCAGGCCGGGCAGCGCCGCCGCCTCGGCCGGCCCGCCCAGCGCCTGGGCGACGGCGGCATAGGCTTCGGCGTTGACCGCGACGTTCCAGGGCAACGCCGCGCGCATGCCGAGGCCGGCGGCGCGGCCGTGATGCACGCGGCCGAGGCTGCCGAGCGCATGCGCGATGGTGTGGCCGATCGCCGTGCCGGCGTTGTTGATGCCGATGCCGGCGAAGCAGGCGGCGAGCAGCATGCCCTCGCGCGCCGCCAGGTCCCCAGGCGCGCGCACGGCGGTCGGCAGGTGGCGGGCGACGAGGCGGATCGCCTGGTGGCAGTAGGCGTCGTTGGCGGCGAAGCGGTTGAGGTTGGTGCAGGCCTCGACCGCATGGGTCAGCGCGTCGATGCCCGTGGCGGCGGTGAGCGCTGGCGGCAGCGAGGTCGTGAGCGTCGGGTCGAGGATCACCTTGGCGGCGCGGATCTCCGGTCCCCAGGCCCAGGCCTTCTTGCCGGCCGTGTTGAGGAAGACGGCGACGCAGGTGGTCTCCGAGCCGGTGCCGGCGGTGGTCGGCACGCAGAGCGCGGGCAGCGGCGCCGGCGGCAGCGGGTTGGCGCAGAACTGCACGTGCTCGGCGCCGATCGGCGCCGGCGCCAGGGCGGCCGCCAGCTTGGCGACGTCGAGCGCCGAGCCGCCGCCGACGCCGATCACCGCGCCGGCCCCCTGGCGCGCCAGCGCCGCAGCGGCGTCGACCAGTGCTGCCGTCGGCTCGCCGCGCAGATCCTCGAAGAGCGCTGCCGCGATCCCCGCGGCGTCGAGGGACCGCAGCACGCGGTCGGTCACGCCCGCGCCGCGCAGCGCCGGGTCGATCACCAGCAGGACCCGGCGCGGCTTGCCGGGCAGGCCGGCGACGTCCGCGCCGATGCCGTCGATGCGGCCGGCGCCGATGGCGATCTCCGGCACGGGCAGCAGGGTCTTCATGCCGGCCCTTCCAGCGAATGGGTGAGGGGGAGTGCGGTTGACTCCCGGGCGCTTCCGCCCCATGCCGGACGGGCGCAAGCGGAGGCACGATATGGCGGCGACGGGTGATCAGCAAGGCGGCGAAAGCCAGGGCGGCGCGCGGGAGCGGCGCGGCGGCCGTTCGGGCCGAGGCGCCCGCGACAGGAGCGCGGCCGGCGGCCAGAAGCCGTTCCGCCAGCCGCGCCGGCGCTTCCCGCCGATCGAGATCCTGAGCGCCGACGAGCTCGAGGCGATCCACGGCGCGTCGCTGACGATCCTCGAGGAGATCGGCATGGATTTCCTCGACCCCGAGGCACGCCGGCTGCTCAAGGAGGCCGGTGCCCAGGTGGCCGGCGATTCCCAGCGCGTGCGCTTCGACCGCGGCCTGATCCTGGAGCGCATCAAGACGGCGCCGCCGGAGTTCACGCTGCACGCGCGCAATCCCGCGCACGACCTCGTTTTCGGCGGCGACCGCGTGATCTTCGCCCAGGTCGCCAGCGCGCCGAACTGCTCGGATTCCGACAAGGGCCGCCGGCCCGGCGCGCAGGAGGACTTCCGCAACCTGGTGAAGCTGGCGCAGAGCTTCTCGATCATCCACATGACCGGCGGCTATCCCGTGGAGCCGGTCGACCTGCACGCCTCCATCCGTCACCTGGACTGCCTGGCCGATCTCGCCAAGCTGACG
>JAEULF010000166.1 GCA_016793965.1 Alphaproteobacteria bacterium
CCGTTCCGGCACGGAACGGACGTCGTCGGCCGCAAGAACCTGCTGTTCAGCTCGCTGACCGTGTTCGGCGACTGGCGCACGGCGATCGCGATGAACGACCTCGGCCAGCGCGAGGTGGCGCAGCTCGCGACGCGCCTCAACCTGGACGTCGACTGGAAGTTCACGGCGACCGAGCGCATCCACGCGTTCTTCCGGCCGCTCGATCGCAAGGGCGACTTCACCCGCTGGGAGTTCGGCGGCCCGAACGCCGACCACAGGCCCAAGGTCCGCCTCGACTTCACCCCGCAGACCCTGTTCTTCGAGGGCGACATCGGCGCGATCGCTGCCGGCCTGAGCGACAGCTACAAGTCGTTCGACCTGCCGATCGCCTTCGGCCTGACGCCGTTCCTGTTCCAGAACGGCATCTGGGTCGACGACGCCATGGTCGGCTTCGGCTTCGCGATCCCGTCGCTGAACAGCCGGCTCCTCAACATCTCGAACATGGACCTGACGTTCTTCTCCGCGTTCCACGACGTCAGCTCCGCCGCCCTGGTCGACAAGAACGGCCAGCTGCGCAAGGACAACGCGCGGCTGTACGGCGCTGCTGCGTTCGTCGAGGCGCTCGAGGGCTATTTCGAGTTCGGCGTCGGCTATGTCGATGGCCACGACGTGCTGCGCGACCTCGACTACGTCAACGCCACGGCGGCCTTCACGCGCCGCTACTGGGACACGGTGTCGAACAGCCTGCGCGTCGTCTGGAACACCGGGCAGAAGCGCAGCCAGGGAAATGCGCAGACGGCGGACGGCTTCGCCGTCCTGTTCGAGAGCTCGCTGGTCACGGCGAAGCCGTACACGCTCGTTCCCTACCTGAACGGCTTCATCGGCTTCGACCGGCCGCAGCCGCTCGCGCGCGACGCCGGCACCGGCGGCATCCTGAAGAACACCGGCATCAACTTCGAGACCGACGGCCTGACGGGATTCCCGACGCTCGACGCGACGGCGCAGAACACCTGGGGCGGCGCGCTCGGCGTCAACTACCTGTTCAACCTCGACCAGCAGATCGTGCTCGAGGCTGCCACCGTCCAGACGCTGCGCGGCAACAAGGTGCGCGGCCAGCCGGCGCAGGACGCGCAGTACGCAGTGGGCATGCGCTACCAGATCCCGCTGACCAACGACCTGATCTTCCGCACCGACGGCATCTACGGGTTCCGCGCCGACAGCAAGGACGTCGCGGGCGTTCGCGGCGAGGTCCGGCTGAAGTTCTGACGTCGGCTCGGGCTTGGCCCAGCAGAGGAGGTTCGCATCGTGTCGGCCGGCATCATGAACGCCGTCGCGACCGGCGTGTTGGGCCTCGTGGGGCTCTTCGTCGCGTCCCTGGTGTTCGAGCGGATCCAGACCGCCGTCTACCTCGCGCGCTCCATCGACCGCGAGCGCGCGCTGCTGCGCCAGCGCATCGGGCAGATGCGCGACCGGCGCAACATCGAGAAGCAGAACGCCGAGCTGTCGTGGAACGGATTCCGCAAGTTCGTGATCGCGCGCAAGGTCATGGAGGGCGGGGACATCTGCTCCTTCTACCTGCAGCCGCACGACAACAAGCCGCTGCCGGGTTTCCAGCCCGGCCAGTTCCTGACCTTCCGCCTGTTCATCGGGCCCGACCGCAAGCAGGTGATCCGCTGCTACTCGCTGTCCGACCGGCCGCGCGAGGACTACTACCGCGTCAGCATCAAGAAGATCCCGCCGCCGCGCGAGCCGGCCGGCGCCCCGGGCGGGCTGGTGTCGAGCTACTTCCACGATCAGCTAAAGGTCGGCGACATCGTCGACGTCAAGGCGCCCTCCGGCGGCTTCTATCTCGACATGCACCGCAACAACCCCGCCGTGCTGATCGGCGGCGGCGTCGGCATCACGCCGGTGCTGAGCATGCTGAACGCCATCGTCGAGTCCGGACAGGATCGCGAGACCTGGTTCTTCCTCGGCATCAAGAGCGGCGAGCATCACGTCTTCAAGGAGCACCTCGCCCGGATCGCGCGCGAGCACCCGAACGTGCGGCTCACCGTCTGCTACAGCGATCCCGAGCCGGATTCGGCGCTCGGCACGGACTACCATCACCGCGGCCACGTCGGCATCGACCTGTTCAAGTCGCTGCTGCCGTCCAACAACTACGACTACTACTTCTGCGGGCCGCCGCCGATGATGAACTCCCTCGCCGAGGGGCTGGAGAAGTGGGGCGTGCCGGCATCGGCGATCCACTACGAGGCGTTCGGGCCGGCCACCGTGAAGAAGGTCGCCACGGTCGTCTCGCCGGAGACCCACGCTCCGACGGAGGGCGTCAAGGCGATCGCCGTCCAGTTCTCGAAGTCCCAGAAGACCGCGCAATGGACGCCGGGCATGGGTAGCGTGCTCGAGCTGGCCGAGGCCAACGGCGTGCATATCGACAGCGGCTGCCGCGCCGGCAACTGCGGCACCTGCCTGACGGCGGTCAAGTCCGGCGAGGTCATCTACCCGACGCCGCCGGGCTTCGCGCCGGAATCCGGCTCCTGCCTGGTTTGCGTCGCCATGCCGAAGGCTGCCCTGACGGTGGACGCATAAGGTTGCGGTGGCCGGCGCCTGCGCATGGACCCCTTGCGGCGTTGCGATGGTCGGGCCGGGCGCGACGAGGCCGCCTGGAGCGAGGGGCGTGGGCGCTGACCGCGGCGCTCAGCGCAGCGCGGCGAGGATGCGGTCGATCAGTCCCTCGACGCTCGTCTTGCGGATCCAGCGGGCGACCATGACGATGTCCTGCTCCGGCGCAACCCAGATGACATGGGTGCCGGCGCCGAGCGCGAAGAAGCTCGATTCCGGCGCTGCCTTGAACTGCGCCCGGCCGGTGTTGAGCCACCACATCAGGCCATAGCCGGGGTTGCGGTCGCACGGTGTCCGCATCGCGCGGACCCAGCCCTCTGGCAGCAGCCGCTTCGTTCCCCAGACGCCGTCGCGCGCGACCAGCAGCCCGACGCGCGCGTGGTCGAGGGTGGAGACGAACAGGCCGCCGCCCCAGTGGCTGCCGCCGGGAACCGAGAAGACGCGCCGGCCGCCGACATCGACGGCGGCGTTGCGGTAGGGCTCCCAGCGCCAGGTCGGCGACGCGCCGATCGGCGCCATGATCTCCGTGCGCAGCGCATCGGGCAGCGGCTCCGCGAGGACGCGCAGCAGTGCCAGGCTGAAGCGGTTGACGCGGACGTCGTTGTACTCCCAATGCGTGCCCGGCGGCCGCATCGCGCGCCGCTGCCCCTTGGCGGTCTCGGCGCCGGACAGCGCGACGCTGCGGTTGTGGTCGACGCTGTCCGCGCGGTCGAACAGCGTGCCCTCCCACTCGCTCGTCTGCTGCAGCAGGTGGCGCCAGGTGATCGGGCGGTTCTGCGGCGAGTCGAAGCCGCCGTCATCGACGAGGTCGCGCACCGGCGCGTCGAGATCCCCGATGCGGCCGCGGCCGACCGCGATTCCGGCCAGGATCGCGAGGTAGCTCTTGGCGACGCTGAAGGTGATCTGCGGGCGCGCGACGTCGCCCCAGCTCGCCACGATGCGCCCGCCGCGCAGGACGGCCCCGCTCGGCCCGTCTCGGCTCTCGACGGGCCCCAGCGGCAGGCTGACGGGCGGCGTCTCGCCCATGGAACGCGCGTACCAGAGCTGGCCGTCGGCGGTCAGCAGGTCGGTCGGCCAGTCGGTCTCGTTGCCGCGCGCGAAGGCGACGGCGGCATCGAGCTGCGCGGCGTCGAAGCCCGCGTCGCTGGCCGCTTGGCGTTCCCAAGTTCCCGGCGGCGGTACGTATGCGTCTGTCATGGCGCTCCTGCCTCGCGTCAGCGCGAGACTAGCGCGGGCTCGGCGGCAAGGGTAGCTGGGCGGGGTGCTCCGGCGCCGAGGCCGAGGCTGAGCGCGAACAGGATGTAGAAGGGCCACGCGTACCCCATCGTCAGGAATGTGCCGCTGACGAAGAAGCCGATCAGCCCGGCGAGCAAGGCTTGGGCCATGGCCGTGCGGGCGGGCTCGCTCGACGGGCAGGCTGCCGCTGCCCGCGCGTTGGCGAGCGCCAGCCGGAAGGTGCGCCAGGCCAGGGCCAGGAACAGCGCCAGTCCGACGAAGCCGCCCTCGGCAAGGATCTGCAGCCAGGTGCTGTGGACGGCGTGGTTCTTGCCGTCCCAATGGGGCGAGAAGAAGTAGTAGTTGTTGTGGAAGGCGTCCAAGCCCACGCCGAAGACCGGCTTGGCGATCGCCATGCGCAGCGCGGCTTGCCAGGCATAGATCCGGCCCATGGCGCTCTCGTCGATGCCGGATTCGCCGGCCCCGCCCGAGACCCGCTCGCCGACCCCCGCGACGGCGAAGAGGGCGAGCAGCGCGACGCCGCCGGCGGCGAGGAGCAGCGCCTTGTTGCGCACGCGGCCCCAGGCGAAGACGCCGACGATGGCGACGATGCCGAGCAGCCCGCCGCGGCTTTGGGTCGCCAGGATGCCGAATGTCGGCATGAGGAACCCGACCAGGCCGAGCAGGCGGGCGCCCAGGCCGTTGCCGCGCGCGAGCACCAGCGACAGGGCGAAGCTCGCGGGGAAGAGCAGCACGAGGGCGAGGTCGTTCGGGTCGCCGATCTGCGACCCGATGTCGCGCCCGATGGTGACGCGCGTCCCCTCGACCAGGCCGATGCCGTTCGCCTTGTTCCATACTGCGATCGCGCCGATGACGATGCCGCAGGCGACGAAGGCGCGCATGGTGGCGGCGAAGTGCGCCGGCGCGCGCGCGATCCATGCGATGGCGAGGACCATGATGGCGATCTTGATGAAGGTGCCGGTCCACAGCGCGACCGAGACCTCGCGCGACGTGGCGAAGGCGATGCCGAGGGACATGTGGGCGAAGAATGCCGCGAACCAGCTGAGCTCCTTCGTCCAGAAGGGCCTGACCCGGCGCGCGGCGAAGCCCCAAGCCAGGCTCGCGAGCGTGGCGAGCGCCAGGAGCTGCGGCAGCTTCAGCGGGTAGAGCTGCGGCAGCGCCTCGTGCAGCCTGAAGAAAGTGAAGGCGAGGAAGCCCAGGCACAGCGGGAAGGGCGCGGCGACGACCGCGAGGAGTCCGAGCGGCGCCAGGCAGGCGACGAGGACGAGCGCCGGATGCGCGATCAGCAGCGGCGCCGCTGCGGCGATGGCCGAGGCGGCTACGGCGACGAGGACCTGGCTCCGCCGGGATCCGAGGGTCGCAAGCGACCGCTGCGCGAGCGCGCGCATGCTCAGACCTCCGCCGACAGGAGGGTCGAGCCTTGGGCCCAGCGGCGCAGCCGGGCCATGGCGACAGGCAGCACGCGGTCGAGCCGGCGCGTCTCCCGGCAGATCTCGGCGGAGAGCTTCGGGTTCCAGCGGTCGTTGAGGACGCAGCCGATGATCGGCGCCGCAGATCCCACCAGGCGCTCATGCGCCACGGCGACGCGCTCGAGCGGCGTCCGGCAGGCCGAGACCACGAGGATCCCGCCGCTGCAGGCGCGCATGACCGTCTCGGCCGGCACGTTGGCGGCGTTGACCGCCAGCACGGGCGAGGCGTCGACGATCACCAGGTCGAAGCTCGCCTCCAGGCGCGCCATGAAGCGGCGCATCACGGCAGGGTCGCGCAGGGCGAGCGCCACGCCCGGCATGCGCGAGCGCCCGAGGCGCCAGAGCTGGGGCTCCGGCCCGGCGACGAGGGCGCTGCTCGCGGCAGCGTCGCTGCGCCCCTCGGCCAGGTCGAGGAGCTCCTCGATGCTCCAGGCAGACGCGCTCTCGACGTCCTGGCGATGGTAGCCGAGGTCGGCCAGGAGGGTGCGGCGGCCCGCATGCGCCGCCCGCTCGGCGATCGCCGAGGCGAGCGTCGTGACGCCGTCGCCGCTCTCTGCCGCGGTCACCGCCAGCGAGCGGAGATCGGCGGCGACGACCTTGGCGTAGACCCGCTCGATCTCCTGGTAGGAGAAGGGGATGACGGAGCTCATAGCGCACCTATCAAGGCAACGACCGAGAGGACCTGGACGATGTCGCGCACGGTCGCCATGAAGCTGTTCCAGCCGTTCTGCGACTGGTCGGGCACGTAGACCGTGTCGCCGGGGCGGATCACCGGCAGCTTCGAGAAGTCGCCGGTCTTGGCGAAGCCGACCAGGTCGAACACCTGCGCCTGCTCCTTGCAGCAGGAGAGGTTCACGACGACGATCTTCTCCTGGTAGGCGTTCCCCGTCGGGCCGCCGGCCTCCGCCAGCAGGTCGAGGATGGTCATGGAGTCCTCGAAGGTGTAGCGGCCAGGCTTGCCGACGGCGCCGAGGACGCGGATCGTGTTCTCCTTCGACTGGTCCATCCAGTCGCCGTTGCGGGACGGCACGAAGATCACGTCGCCCGGCTTCACGCGCGGCAGCGCGCGGTCGTCGCCCGTGTCGAAGAACAGCGCGAGGTTGACCTTGGAGACGCTCGTCTCGGCGCCGTTGCGGTGCGACACCCGGATGTTGCGCAGGTCCGCGGCCGGGGACGGCCCGTCAGCGGCGGCGAGGATGTCAAGGAAGCTGAAGTCCGGGCTGAAGGCGTAGCGGCCGGGGGCCTGGACGGCGCCCATGACGTAGATCGAGCGGTCGGACGCCTGGCGCGTCCACTGGGACTTGTTGTCGCGCGGGTCGTCCGGGAGCTCGGGCACCATGATCGTGGTGCCGGCGACGACGCGCGGGAGCGCGGCGCGGCTCGTGCCCTTCAGGTAGCCCTGCAGGTCGAAGATGGTTGGCTTCTGGCCCTCGCCCTTCAGCGAGATCTGCAGGTGGGTGACGTCGGCGCGGGCACCGGGGCCGCCGGCCTGGGCGAGGACGTCGAGCAGCGACATCTCGGCCGAGTACTCGTAGCGGCCGGGCCGCGGCACGGCGCCCATGACGTAGACCGCGCGATCCGGACCGACCTTGAGCCAGGAGGGCTCCTTCTGGTCAGGTTTCTCCGGCACGAAGATGGCGTCGCCCGGGCTGATCTTCGGCAGGCCTTTCGACGAGCCGCTCTCCGTGAACTTCTGCAGATCGACGCGCTCGACGCTGCCGCCCGCCCGCATGACGCGGATCTGGCGCGTGTCGGCATAGCGGGTCGGCCCGCCGGCGTTGGCGAGGATGTCGAGGAACCCCAGGGCGTTCTTGGTCTCGAACGGGCCGGGCTTGAACACCTCGCCCATGACGTAGACGATCTGCGCGCCGGACTTGATGCCGTCGCTGGTGCGGGGCACGAAGATCGTGGCGCCTGGACCGAACGAGGGGAGCAGCTTCGGGTTGCCGATGTCGAGGTAGTCCTTGAGGTTGAACTGGACGGGGTCGCTGCCGGCGATGATGCGGATCTGCTCGACGGCGGCGAACTGCGTCACGCCGCCCGCGCGCATGATCATGTCGACCACGTTCATGCCAGGCTTGAAGGCGAACGAGCCCGGGCTGCGGACCTCGCCGAACACGCGCACGGCCTTGCCGTCCTCGGCGGCGTCGCCCGCCGCCTTCAGCGTCTGCGCGTCGAACTCGACCTGGACGTTGCCGATCAGCGGCGAGGCCGGGACGAACACGGTGTCCAGCGTCTGCAGCGCCGGCAGGAGCGCAGGGTCGCCCTTGTCGAGGTAGGACTTGTAGTCGAAGGTCTCGGACTTGCCGGCACGGCGCAGCTGCATGCGGTCGAGCTGGGCGCCGGGAGCCAGGCCGCCCGCGGCAGCGAGCGCCGCCTGGATGGTCGCCTCGGCGGGAAGCTCGACGGGGCCGGGCGTCTTGACGAAGCCTTGGACGGTCACGAGGAGCCGGCGGTCCTCCAGCATCACGTCGAACGTGTCGAGGTCGCGGAAGAAGCGGCCGAGAGCTTGGCGCAGGCGCGCTTTGGCCGCGTCGAGGCCGAGGCCGGCCAGCTTGGTGGCGCCGATCTGCGGCAGGTTCACCCTGCCGTCCCGGCCGATCTGGAAGGTCTTCGCGAAGGCCTCCTCGCCGGGGACGCGGATGGAGATGACGTCGCCGGGCCGCAGGGCACTGGCGGCGGCCTCCGGGTCGACGGCCGACTTGCTGGCCGGGACGAAGCCGGCCGGCACGAAGCCGGGCGGCACGGCGTTGTCTTGCGCTCCGGCCGGCGCGACGACGGCGGCGGCGAGGGCGAAAGCGACGACCAAGGCGGTCTTCATTGCACGATCTCCGGCGGGCTGGGCCTCTCGCTGGCAACGGCGGAGGCCGGAACGATCTGGTCGCGCTGCTGGTTGCGCAGGAGCTCGAGGTCGGCCAGCAACCGATCCGCCGTGCGGTCGGCGTCATCGACCAGGCCGCCGTGCAGCTCGCGATGGGCACGGACGAGGGTCATCTCCGCGGTGCGCAGCATGGCGCTGCCGCGCGCGCCCGGCGTCTGGCTGAAGATCGCGATGGTGGCGCCGGCGAGGGTGAGGCGCTTGGCCACCATGTCGGCACGGTGGTCGCGGCCGGCCAGCGAGAGGCGGGCGCCGCCGGGCAGGGTGTTCAGGCGGACCGAGTGCTCGGCGAAGCCGTTGCGCCCTTCGGCCGGCCAGAACGGGTCGTAGAGGCTGCAGCCTGCCGTCAGCGCAAGGGCTGCGGCCGCGACCCCGTTCATGAGGGAACGAGTCATTGCGCACCCCCGAGGACCAGGCGACCGCCGCCGAGCGACGGGGCCGACCGCCCTTCGGCGATCGACAGGAGGCGATCGAGGCGCAGCGAGCGCAGGAGGGCCCGCGGCTGGCCGGCGAGACCGCTGAGGCGGAGCGACGATCCGGCCATGCGCAGGCGCTTCATCAGGAAGACGATGGCGCCGATGCCGCTGGTGTCGATCTCGTAGACGCTCGACAGGTCGAGCTCGATGCTGCGGCCTTCCTCGGCCATGCGCTCGACCCGGCTGCGCCAGGTCCCGGCCGTGGCGGCGGTGATCGCGCCGGCGAGGATTGCGGCCTGCGGGCGGTCTGTGGTGGCGGCGGCGTAGGTTGCGGCGTGCATGGTCCCGACTCCAAGTGAAATGGATCTTTCGGGAGAATTGCAGGGGGCGTGCCGCCCTGGCCTGCCGAGGGAATGGCGGAATTCTGCGGAGAATTCGGCACCGGACGGCGTCCGTCGCACGGTGCGGTTTGCAAATTGCGATGCGGCCTGGAGACCAGGGCGAAACGCCAGGGGCCGGCCCGCGCGCCGCGCGGCCGGCCCCTGCGACGGGATGCGGCGCGATCAGCGGCCGCGGCCGCCGACCATGACGGCGAGGGTGCGGATCACGATCTCGGCGTCCATCCGCGCCCAGGCGCCGAAGTCGAGGAGCGCCGCAGCATAGGCGTGATCGTAGGCGACCTTGGCGCGCACGTCCTCGATCGTCTCGTCGTAGCCGCGGAACACCTGGGCGAAGCCGGTGACGCCGGGGCGCAGGCCGACCGTCCGCTCGGCATAGAACGGGATCGCTTGCTCGAGCTTCTTGCAGAAGCCCGGGCGCTCGGGCCGCGGCCCGATCAGCGACATGTCCCCGCGGATGACGTTGATGAGCTGCGGCAGCTCGTCCAACCTGGTCTTGCGCAGGAACCGTCCCACGCGCGTGATCCGCGGATCGTTCTTGGTGGCCCAGACCGCGCCGGTCAGGCGCTCGGCGTCCGCGCGCATGCTGCGGAACTTCATCATCTCGAACAGCTCGGTGCGGTCGGGTAGCGAGCGCCCGACGCGCAGCTGCCGGAAGATGACCGGGCCTGGGCTGTCGAGCTTGACGGCGACAGCGACGAGCAGCCAGATCGGCGCGCTCAGGACGATGCCGGCGACGGCACCGGCGATGTCGACGAGCCGCTTGGCGGCGGCGACGGTAGCAGGGACGTAGGTCTCGGCGAGCATGGTGGTCTCCTCAGGTAGCAGTCGGTGCGGGCAGGACGGAAGCAGGACCGCCGCGCCGCCAGCCTTTGTCGTAGCTGCCGGCGAGGTAGCGCAGCGCGCCCCAGCCGCTCGCGGCGTAGCCGAGCAGCGCATAGCGCAGCAGGCGGACGGGCCGGGCCACGGCGCGCGGCAGGATCGCGTCGCGGCAAGCCATCAGGCCGCCGGCCGCGGCGATGCCGAGCGCAGCGAGCCGAGCCATGTCGCCGATCGCGCCAGCCGTGACGGCGAGGCCGCCGAGCGCCGCGGCGCCGATGGCGAGCACGAAGGGCATGAGAGCGCGCAGCGCTTTGCCCGACGCGAAAGCGAGGGCGACGCCCGGCCGGGCGGGCGAGAGGAGGGCAGGCAGGCGCAGCAGCTGCTGCAGGTTGCCGGCCCCGATGCGCACGCGCCGGCGCAGGTCCGTGCCGAGCGGCGACGGCTCGCGCTCGCTGGCCACGAGGTCGTCGTCGTAGACCGCGAGCCAGCCGGCGGCGACGGCGGCCATCGGCAGGAGGAAGTCGTCGTTGATCGTGTCCGCCGGCAAGGGACGCACGCAGACGCTGCGCATCGCGTAGAGCGAGCCGTGCGCGCCCATCGGCGCGCCGAGCGCCGCTTCGCCGCGCTTGTTGCGCCTCTGCCAGCGCCAGTAGGACTGCTCGGCCGGCGTCGCGGCGGTCGGGGACAGATCGTACGCGGCGGCGACGACGCCGATGCGCGGGTCCGCGAACCAGCGCGCCAGCCGCATGAGGGTCTCGAGGGGCACCTCTGCCGAGACGTCGGTCAGGACGACGATCTCGCCGCGGCAGAGCGGCAGGAGGTCGTTGAGCACGGCCACCTTGCCGCGGTTCGCCGCAAAGCCATGAACGGCGATCGGATGGCCGACGCCCTCCGCGGCAACGCGGCGCGCGGTCGCTTCGGTGCCGTCGGGCGAGCCGTCGCACCCCACCAGGACCTCGACCCCGGCGCTGACATAGGGCAGCGCCCGCAGCGCGCGGAGCTTCCTCTCGATATGGCGCTCCTCCCGGTACGCGGGCATGACGATGGAGATCGTCGGCCAGCGTCCGGGCGCCGCCGGGTGGCTCGCCCTGCTGCGCCGGGCGAGCCGCCGCAGCAGGGCGGGGAAGGCGACATGGTGGTAGCCGGCCGCCGCGACGGCGATGCCGAGCGTCCCGAGCAGAGCGGCCTGCGCCGTTTCCATGGCTGCATCTCCTCAGGCGGCGTTTGGCATGTCGTGCGCGATCGAGGCGTAAGCGCTCGCCATCTTGCGGATGTCCCAGCGCTCGACCACGTGCGGGCGGGGCGAGCTCGGCCGGACGCGCAGAGCCTGGTCGTGCAGCGCCGCGGCAAAAGCCTCGACGTTCCCGGGAGGCACCAGCCGGCCGGTGACCGGGCACAGCGCCTCCATCGTGCCGCCGACATCCGTGACGACCGCGGGAATGCCGCAAGCCTGCGCCTCGAGCGCCGCCACGGGCAGGCCCTCGGCGGAGGACGGCAGGCAGAACACGTCGAGCGCGCGATAGAAGCGCGGCATGTCCTCCACGTGCCCGAGCCAGTGGACGCGGTTGGCGAGGCCGAGCCGCTTGGTCTCGGCGGCAAGCGCCTCCGCCTGCGAGCCGCTCCCGGCGACCGCCAGGTGCACGGTCGACGGCAGCTTGGCGAGGGCGCTCAGAAGGAGCCGATGGTTCTTCTCCTGCTCGAGCCGCCCGGCCGTCCCGATCAGGATGGCCGTCCGTGGCAGGCCGACGGCCTGGCGCGACGCAACCTTGTCGCCGGGCGTGAAGCGCGTGGTGTCGATGCCGCTGTGCACGACGCGAACGTCGAGGCGCGGCCAGATCCGGTGCAGCGTGTCTGCCATCTGGCGGGCGGGCGTCAGCAGCAGCGGACGGAACAGGTCGAAGGCCAGGCCCGAGAGCGTGCGGTCCTTCGGCCGCCGGAGATGCCACACGTCGTGCTCCGTGTGCGCGAGCGCTTCGACGCCGGCGAGGCGGGCGGCGCAGCCGCCGTAGATCAACGGGCCGATGTGATGGGTGTGGACGGCGGTCGCGCCGATGCGCGCGATGAGCGCCCTCAGGTCGCGCACGACGCCCGGCCGAACGCCCGGCCGCTTGCCGAGGAAGTGCAGGCGCGGCAAGTGCGGCTGGAGGCGCGGCCAGGCAGCTGCGGCCGTCCGGGCGTTGCCCTCGAGGCTGGCGACATGGACCTCCTCGCCGCGCGGCGAGTTGCGCAGGATCTCGAGCGCCAGGACCTCGATGCCGCCCGGCCGCAGGTGCTGGACGACATGGAGGGTGACGTTGGGGGCAGGCTTGCTCATCGGAACATTCCTTTGAAGATGCTGAGGGACAGGGAAGGAGCGGTTGCAGGGGCCGGAGCGCCGAGGCTCGGCATGCGGGTCAGGACGGGAAGCCCGGTCAGGTCGGCGAGCTGCTTGGCGGAGCGGACCGTGCCGTCGGCGACCTCGGCGAACGCGGCGAGCCCGATGCCGAGAGCGATGCCGCCGAAGATGCCGGCTGCGAGGAACAGGACGAGGCCCGGGGTGGTCGGCGCCGTCGGCTCGACGGGCATGTCGATCACGCGGATGCGCTCGGGCGCCTCGAACGCGCCGAGATCGGCCGTCACGCGCGCCATCTGGAAGCGCTCCTTCAGGCCGTCATGCAGCTGCCGCTTCATGGCGACCTCGCGCTCGAGCCGCTTGAGCGTGCGCTCGACCTCGCCGAAGGCGACGACCATCGCCTCCACCTGCTTCACGTCCGCTTCGACGGTGGCGACCTCTTGCGTCAGGCTCTGGATGCGCGCCTGCGCGTCCTGCAGCTGCTGCAGCTGAGCCACCATCAGCGGCTGGGTCGCCTTCCCGTCCCTGTTCTCGCCGGACACGGCGATGTTCCAGAGGCGGTCGATGTCGACGAGCTTGAGGTCGCGCGCCGCAAGGAGGATGTCGGCGCGCTCCTGCTGCAGCCGGCCCAACCGGCGCTTCAAGGCGGCGACCTCGTAGTGCTCGTCGGTGTAGCGCGCGCGCAGCACGGCGAGCCCGCCTACCGTCTCGACGATCTTCTGCTCGATCTGCCCGACGACCGGGTTGGTGTCGGCGAGGCGCGAGCGGACGGACTCCAGCGTCGCCTTGGCGCCGGCGAGGTCCATCGCCTTGCTCGACAGGTCGCGGCGGAGCGCGGCGAGCCGCGCGACGTTCGAGCTGTGCAGCTCCGGCAGCTTGTCGGCGTTCTCGGTCTTGAACCGCGCGAGCGCGGACTCTGCCGTCTCGAGATCGACGCTGATCTGCTCGAGCTGCGTGCGCAGGAAGGATTCCGAGCCGCGCAGGGACGTGCGCTCCGGGGCGAGCACGCGCTCCATGAAGCGGCGGCTCGTCGCGAGCAGCACTTGGTCCATGCCCTTCGGGCTGTCGGCGCGATAGCGGATCTCGATGAGCTCCTTGCCGATCAGCTCCACGTCGAGCATGCGGCCGAGGAAGGCGATCGTCCGGTCCTGCTCGACAGGGGAGGAATCCTCGCGGATCCATTTCAGGTCGAGGGCGACCTGGCCGAGGAGCTGGCGGCTCTTCAGCAGGGCGCCCAGCGAGTTCATGCGCTCCTTCAGGTTGGTCGCGACGACGAGGTCCTTGAGGAACGGGTTGAGCACCGCCGCCTCCTGGACCAGGACCGACATGCGCGCCTTATAGGACTTCGGCGCCATCATCCCTGCGACGGCGGCGAGCACCGGCATGACCAGGATCGGCACGGCGATCAGGTACCGCCGTCTCCAGGCTGCTGACAGCAGGCCGTGGGCGACGTCGAGCGGGATGCGCGGGACGAGGCTCATCTCGGCTGCTCCAGCTTGACGATGACCCGACCCGCCTCAGCGCCTTGCTCGACGTCCACCGTGACGCTCGCGAGCTGCGCCGGGAGCTTCTCGACGACCCAGGCGGCTCGCTTGCGCGCCATCGCGACGGCGAGAACGGCCTCTCCGGGCTCCTTGCGCGCCTCGGCGACCGCCACGACGCGCACGCGCGTGCCGCGCGCCGTCGCGAGCAGGTCCGCGAGCGCGCGCAGCTTGTCCGCGTCGCGCGGGCCGGCGGCGAGCTCGCCGGCGGGGAAGCGGATCTCGACAGCGGTCACGGGCTCGGGCTGCAGTGCGGGAGCGGCGATCGGGGAGCGCGCGCCGAGGGGCGCGGCATCGACGCGCGGCACCGGCGTGGCGCGCGGCGTCTCGTGACCAGCGCCGCCGACATCGCCGCGCAGCTTGTACGCCTGGGCGGCGCGCAGGAGCTGGTCGACCGTGATCGGGCCGTCTGCCGGGAGGCCGCGGGGGTCGATCGCGGCGTTCTGACGGCGCGGATCGTCGCCGCGCCCGGCGCCGACAGCGGCGGATGGGGCGGCCTTCGCGGCCGCGCCCGGCGCGCGCGCGGCCAGCTCGGCCGACTCGCCGCGCGCATGCGCCAGAAGCTGATCGACGGAGATGGAGCGTCCGCCGTTGCGACCGCCCTTCTGGGCCTCGGCCATGATCATCGCGCGCTCGGCCGGCGGGATCATCGAGAGCGGGTCGGAGGCGCAGCCGGACATGGCGATCCCAAGGAGCGCCAGGAACGGCAGCTTGGAGCAGTGCATGCGCATGGAACCCTCCGGCATTCGCGCGCGCCGCTGGACGGCGTCGCTGTCGGGGGGATTAGCGCAAGCGACGTGCCAACCCGGCGATGCGGTCGCGCCAGCGATCGAGAGCGACGGAGGTGAGGTCCGAGGCATCGCGCCAGGTCGCCGGGATCGCCTCGCTGATCTCGGCGCGCAGCGCCTTGGCGTCGGTCGATGTCGCGGCCCTGGCGTCGAGCCAGCGCAGCCAGCGAAGGTCCGCGATGCCCTGGGCGAGGCGCAGCAGATCGGCGTGGAGATCGGGCACGGCCGGGCAGACGTCGGGCGTCGGCAGGAGCAGCTGGACGTCGGATTCCCGCCCGTCCGTTGGATCGAAAGGGTCTGCCGTCGGCATCCGGGCATGCCATTGCAGGTAGCCCTGAGCGCCGCTGCGCCACAGGTAGAATCCGGCGGAAACCCTCGGTCGGGACGTGTTGTAGAACCAGACCTTCCGATCGCTGGAACGCAGCGTCGCGATGCGGGCGGCATCGATGCCGAAGCCGGCATTGACGAGCAGGAGGTCGTAGAGGGCGGGGTCGTCGTCCGGGTGGTTCAAGTGGCCGGCGCGCGTCGCAGGCGGCGTCGCATTCTGCAAAGCGCGGCTGAAGCTGGCGATGCCGTCCTCGGGCGCTCCTGGGTTGGACGGCTCGTCGGCGATGGACCATGCGAGCGGTCCGAGCCCCTCTTCCTTGAGGGAGGCTTCGGCGCGCGCGATATGCTCTGCCGCGGCGCTCGGGCCGATCCGGGCACTGGCGCGCTTGGCGGCTGCATAGGCGAGCAGCGTGCCCTTGAAGCCTGCGGCGCGGACGAGGCGGAGATCGGATAGGAACTGCGCGGCCTCGGTGCCGACCGGTGCAGCCAGCGGCGGCGCGAGGCCCGTCAGGCCGAGGCGCGCCAGCGTCGCCAGGTCGCAGCGGCGCTGCGCCAGGCGCGGCGCGTCCTCGCCGAACCAGCTCAGGTGCGGCGCATCCTCGAGATAGGTGCCGATCGCGGCGCCGGCGTCCGGCAGGACGGCGTCCAGGATCTCGACGAGGATCTCGATCGCGGCATGGCGCCCGCCTGCTGCGGCCTGGATCCGCAGGGCGTAAAGGCCCGGGCGAGCCGACTCCCCGGCCGCGAGCAGGACTGAGACTGGCCGCGGCAGGCCGCCGGCGGGAATCCGGGCCTGGTCGAGGTCGCCCCGCAAGTGGTCCGCGGTCGCCCGCAGGATCGTGGCCGCCGTGTCCGGCCGCTCGAGCCGCCACTGGCCCCAGCGCAGCTCGACCTGCGGCATCTCCGCAGGGGGTGCCGCTGCGCCGACCGCGGTCATCGCTGCGCTCAGCGCCAGCGGCGCGCCCGACGCTTCGCTCGTGGCCAGGAGATCGATCGTCGTCAGCGTTCCTCGTGCCAGCGCGATCGGGGCGCGGTCCAACGGACGCATGCCCGTGATCGCGTCGCCCGCGTGCAGGCTCAGCCCGGGCCTCTGGCGCGCGACGGCGACGCCGCTCTTGTCGACCGTCCAGGTCTCGTCGAACCGCTGCCGGCGCTCCTCCTCGACGGCGGCGAGAGCCAGCGCTCCGGCGGCGCCGGCGGGCGCAATCAGGAGGCCGGCGATGAAGGTCGCGTCGGCGCCCTCGCCGGCGAGGTCGATGTCGAGACGGCCTCCGGTCACGGCGGTCTCCGCGACGGCAAGGCCGCCGCGTCGGCGCCCGAAGGATTCCCATGGGCCGAGCTCCGGGGTCCACTCCGCGTCGCGGCCGGCGAGGTAGGTCTCGGCGACCCAGTCGCGCGTGGACTTGCGATAGGCGACCAGCTCCGCGCCGTTCG
The DNA here is from genome assembly GCA_016793965.1 of Alphaproteobacteria bacterium. GTDB lineage: Bacteria > Pseudomonadota > Alphaproteobacteria > JAEULF01 > JAEULF01 > JAEULF01. Next base: position 16,240 of record JAEULF010000166.1, read on the forward strand.
CGCGGACGCGCCGCTCGCGCGGATGCGGCAAGCGCTCCCACTCCCCGAGGTCGTCGATCCAGGCGGCGATGAGCCAATGGCCGTCCGGCCAGGGCGTCGAGAAGCGCTCGACGCCGACGACCCCGTCGCGCAGCAGCGCGTCGCCGCCCGCCCGATCGACGGCGGAGATGCGCCGCCCGGACAGCCTTGCGTCGTCGGGCAGGACGGGCTGGAAGCCCGGGAAGACGGCGCCGGCGGCGGGCCCGAAGTCGAAACCGGTCGCGCCGCGTGGCAGGGGGGCGGCCGGAACGATCTCCACGCGGTCGAGCGTGATCTCGTCCGCGGCGCTGCCGGGGAACACCAAGATGCGCGTCAGCGCCGTGCGGTCGAGAACGGTGCCGCGCGGCGTGCGCAGCGCCCCGATCGGCAACCGGAACCGGAACGCCCCGGGCAGGACGACGCGCTCCTCGTTGGCGCGGCGCGCGAAGTCGGTCGCGCCCGGATCCTCGACCCGGGCGACGACGACGGCCGGCCGGTCCCGGAGGTTCGTCCCGGCGACGACGAGCTCGTCGTCCGCCGCAACGGTGCGCGGCGGATCGAAGCGCAGATCGACGCGGGCTGCCGGCGCGCCGGCGGAGGCGTCGAAGCCGACCAGCGCGAGCGCCAGGGCGATGAGATGCCTAGAGCGCATCGATCAGCGCGGCGACGTCTCGCGCTCGCTCCTCCCAGGATTCCTCCTTCACGCGCTCGCGCTGGAGGCGCGCGAGGACGGCGCGGCGCGCGCCGCCGATCGCCGCGGTGGCGGCGATGGCAGCGACGAACGCGCCATGCGTCGGCGCCACCCGGACGAGGTCGCGGTAGCCGTCGAGCGCCGGGAAGTCCGTCGCGACGATCGGCGCGCCGGCTGCCAGGTACTCGCGCAGCTTCAGGGGATTGCAGGCGTGGATCTGCGGCACGTCGCGGAACGGCAGGAGCGACGCCGTCCAGTGCTGCGCGTAGCGTGCCAGCTGCGCGTGCGGGCGCGGGCCGAGCAGCCTGACGTTCGGCAGCCTCTGGAGGGCGCACGCGTCGGTCGTGATCGGGCCGATGACGACCATTGTCCAGTCCGGCAGCTGGCGCGCTGCGGCGGCGATCAGCTCGACGTCCACCCAGTCGGCGAGGGTTCCGTAGAAGCCGGCGGTGAGGCCGTCGGGCAGGTCCTCGGCGCGCGGTGCCGGGCTGGCGAACAGCGAGAGGTCAACGCCATGGCGCACGACGTGCGTCTTGCCGCGGGGGAACCTGGCGGCCAGCACGTCGCTCGCCGCGATCACCAAGTCGGCGCGCGCGACGAGCTCCTCCTCCAGCGCGAGGACGGGCACATGGTCGACGCCGGCAAGCGCGCCGAAGTCGTCGCCGCAGTAGTAGACGACGGCGCGCTCGCCCAGGCGCCCGACGGCATCGACAGCGGTCGGCAGCGAGGCCCAAAGGATGGGGCGCGTGATCCCCGCCGACGCCATCGCCTTGCGCACGCGGCTCGGAACCAACGCGCGGTTGGCGAGCCGCGCGAGCCGGTTGCCCGGGAACGGGACGACCAGGGGATCGACGCAACGGGTTGGCCGCCAGCAGCCCGCGTCTGCAGCATGCTCCGCATGCGCGCGCGGGCGCGCGATCATGCGGCCGAGCTTGCTCGCGGCGCGGCGGAGATCGTGCGGCGCGAGCCTGGGGCGGCGCAGCCCGAGCGAGTTCGCCCAGACCACGCGACGGTCGCGCCCCAGGCGCTTCACGAGGTGCTGGGTGCTGCTCGGGTGAGCGCCCCAGTCCTCGCCGAAGACGACGAGATCGTTCATCGCACGAGCTCCTCGCGGCGTGCCGCCGCGTCTATGGGCCTGATGGCGCGCGCGGGGTTGCCGGCGGCGAGGACTCCGGCCGGCAACGAGCGCGAGACGACGGAGCCTGCCCCGACGACGGTGCCGGCACCGATGCGGACGCCGGCCAGCACGGTCGTGCCGGTGCCGAGCCAGACGTCGTCCTCGAGGACGATGTCGCCGACCTGGTCCTCCGTGTCCGGCAACCCAGCCGCGCGGTCGCGCGCATCCAAGGGGTGCCCGGGATAGCCGGCGAGGAAAGCGCGCCCTGCGATGCGCACGTTGTCGCCGATCAGGACCGTGCGGCCGACCGCGATGGTCGTCTGCCAGCCGATGTCGACATTGCTGCCGACGATCAGCCGCGGCGCATGGCCGAGAGCGGCGCGTCCCGTGAAGGTCGTCGCCGCCGACACGCGGCAGCCGCGCCCGAAAGCGAGCGCGAGCGGTCCGCTGACATAGGGCAGGCCGCCGTAGAGGTAGAGGCCAGGCGCGGGTCCTGCGAGCCGGGACTTGAACAGCGGCGTCCACCAGAGGACTCGCGCCGCAGCGGCAAGGGCGGCCCGGCCGGCGGTCCACGCCCAGTAGAGCGCGCCGTGCACGGGCGGGATCACCGGCATCTCGACAGCGCGCGCCGCGAGCGCTGCGCGCTTCAGGGCGCGCGCAGCCGGGTGCTCGCCCGACTTGACCCAGGCTTTGAAGGCTGCGGGGCTCATTCTACGGTCACCGACTTGGCGAGGTTGCGCGGCCGGTCGACGTTGATGCCGCGGGCGACCGCCACGTGGTAGGCGAGGATCTGCAGCGCCACGCACTCCAGGACGGGCACCGCGATCGCCGCTGCCGGGCCGGTCATGCGCGGCAGGACGACGTGCGGGACATCGGGCGTCGCTGCCGCCCCGTCGGCGTCGGTGACGTGGAGGACGCGGCCGCCGCGGGCACGCACCTCGGCGATGGCGCTCGCGGTCTTCTCAAGAACCGGACCGCTTGCGCCGAGGACCACGACGGGCATCGCCGTGTCGACCAGGGCCAGCGGGCCGTGCTTCAGCTCGCCGGCGGCGTAGCCCTCGGCGTGCACGTAGGAGATCTCCTTCAGCTTGAGCGCGCCCTCGCAGGCGACCGCCGCGCTGCTGCCGCGGCCGAGGTAGAGCGCGGACCGCGCGCCCTCGAACCGCTCCGCGGCTTGCGCGATCTTGCCGGCACCCGCGACGACGGTCGCGATGTGCTGCGGCAGCGCGCGCAGGTCGGCCAGCATGAGCCGCGCCTGGGTCTCGTCGATGCTGCCTCGCAGCACGGCGATGCGCAGGCAGAGCACGGCGAGCGCGGCCAGCTGCGCGGTGAAGGACTTCGTCGCCGCGACGCTGACCTCCTTGCCGGCGCGCGTCTCGAACACCGTATCCGCCTCGCGCGCCATCTGCGACGCTGCGACGTTGACGAGCGCCACGGTCGGCAGTCCTTGCTCCTTTGCGAGCCGGAGCGCGGCAAGCGTGTCGGCCGTCTCCCCGGACTGCGAGATCAGGACGACCGGGTGCGCCTCGCCCGGGATGCGCCGTCGCATCCGGAACTCCGAGGCGATCTCGACCTTGCACGGGATGCCCGCGACGTCCTCCAGCCAAGCGCTCGCGACCGACGCGGCGTAGGCCGAGGAGCCGCAAGCGACGAAGGTGATGCGCCGGGCCTCGACGAGCGCGTTTGGGATCTCGGCCTTGAGGTTGGCGGTGATCGTGTCGGCGAACCGGTCCGGCTGCTCGTCGATCTCCTTCAGCATGAAGTGCGCGAACGCGCCGCGCGTGGCCGCCCCGGTGCTCGCGCGGGCAGGCGCCCAGCGCGACTCGTCGATGCGGATCTTGCCCTCCGGCCGGCGCAGCTCCACGCCATCGCGCCGCAGCACCGCGATCTCGCCGTCGTCGAGGGCGAGCACCTTGTCGCAGTAGGGTGCCAGCGCGGCCGCGTCGGAGCTGAGATAGGCGCCGTCGCGGGCGCAGCCGACGACCAGCGGGCTGCCCTTGCGGGCCGCCACCAGGGCGTCCGGGTCGTCGTCGAACACAACGGCGATGGCGTAGCTGCCGGACAGCTCCTGCATCGCGCCGGCGATGGCGCCGACGGCGTCGCGCCCCTCGGCGCGATGCACGGCGATCAGGTGCGGGATCACCTCGGTGTCGGTGTCGGTGGCGAAGCTGTGGCCGGCGGCGCCGAGGCTGGCGCGGAGCGCCGCATGGTTCTCGATGATGCCGTTGTGCACGACCGCGATGCCGGCGTGGACATGCGGGTGCGCGTTGTCGACCGACGGCTGCCCATGAGTCGCCCACCGCGTGTGCGCGATGCCGAGCACGGCATCCGCAGGCCGGCCGCGCAGCGCGTCCGCCAGCCGGTCGACGCCGCCGATCGCCTTGACGACGGTCATCGGCGCGCTGCCGCGCGGGTCGACCATGGCGATGCCGGCGGAGTCGTAGCCGCGGTACTCGAGCGAGCGCAGTCCCTCCAGGAGCTTGGGGGCCGCCGGCTCGCCGTTGATGACGCCGAAGATTCCGCACATGGACGTGTCTCCTTGCTCTTGCGTTCGATTCTGGGTGGGGCTCCGGCGCTCGCTTCAGGCGAGCGCCGAGCCGGCAGCGCCTTGCCGGTGCGCGAGCCGGGTGCTGGCGAGCGCGCGCGCGGCGGGCTTGCCGGCGCCCAAGCTGGCGTAAAGCGCCTCGTACGCGCCGACTGTGGCGCCGATGCTGAAGCGGCGCGCGGCGCGCAGGGCGGCCATCCGGCCGAGGGCGGCAGCGAGCGCTGGCGCGCCGATCACGCGGGCGATCGCCGCCCGCAGGGAGGCAGGGTCGCCCGCCGGCACGAGGATTCCGGTCTCTCCATGCACCACGAACTCGGGGGTGCCGCCGACCGCCGTGGCGATGGCGGGCGCGCCGCAGGCGGCGGCCTCGATCAGGGACAGCGGGAGCGCTTCGGTGAAGGAGGGCAGGACGACGGCGACGGCGCGCCGGTACAGGCGCGGCAAGCGCTCGCGCGGAACCCTGCCGAGGAAGCGGACGCGCCCGGCTATGCCCGCCGAGCGCGCCTCGGCCTCGAGGGCGGCTCGGTCGGGACCGTCGCCCGCGATGACGAGGCGCGCATCGGCGCTGAGATCGGGGGCGCGCAGCGCCGCGGCCCAGGCCTGGAGGAGGACGCTGACTCCCTTCTCCCGGCTCAGCCGGCCGACATAGAGGAGGTCGCTGCGCGGCAGGTCGGCCGGGCAGGTGTTGAACATCGCCGTCTCGACGCCGTTGTGGATGACGCCGACGGACGGCACCTCGGGGTAGGCGGCAGCGGCGGCGAAGGCCAGGTCGGCGGCGACGGCCACCGTGGCGTCGGCGCGCGCGAGCAGGCGGCCCTGCCATGCCGCGACGTTCGGGTCGAGCTGCGGCGACAGGTTGACCTCCGGCCCGTGCAGCGTGACCACAAGGCGCGTGCGGGGCCGCACGGCGCGGGCGATCAGCGCCGGCACGCATTGGCCGAGCGGGAGATGGACATGCAAGATGTCGGACTGCGTCGCGTGCAGCGCGCGCAGCAGCGCGAGCCCGGCCCTGCAGTTCGCCGCGAGGCCGCGCGGGCTGCGCAGCGACGGGTAGCGGGCGGCCGGGATGCAGTGGATGGTCTCTCCGGCGCCGTCTTCCCGCCTGCCGCCATGCGGCGCCATCTCGGCCAAGGCCACGTGGTGGCCGCGCCCCCGCAGGCCGGACGCGATCTGGCGGATCGCCGTCTCGGTGCCGCCGAGGGCGTCGAGGCTGGCGAAGTGGTGCATCAGGATGCGCATTGCCATGGTCCCTCGGGCAACCGTCAGATCGCGTCCGCCAGGGCGCGCAGGGCGGCCTTGGCGCGGCGTGCGCTCGGGTCGAGGCTGAGGGCCTTCACCCGGGCTGCGAGCGACGCGATCGGCGCGCCCGCCTGGACCAGCATCTCCGCATCGGCGTCGGCGAAGCGGGCCCGTGCACGGCGGACCTGGTGCGGGAACCGTGCCAACAGCGCCGGCGCATGCCGGTCGAAGACGATCTGCAGGGAGTCGCGCCGGCGGTCGAGCGCGCGGCTGGCCGAGGACGGCCGCACGAGATAGAGCGTGCGGACGGCATTGATGCAGGCCACAGGCCCGGCCTCTGCAAGCCGCAACCAGAGGTCCCAGTCCTCGGCGATCCGGAGTTGCGTCTCGAATCCGTTCGCATTTTGCAAAGCGTCGCGGCGGGCCATGACGGTCGAGGTGCCGACGACGTTCTCGGCGAAGAGCAAGGCCTTGGGGGCAGGCAGGACGTGGCTGCCGCTGCCGCACCGCGCCATCAAGTCGCGGAAATGCGGCCAGTAGGAGAAGGCGGTGCCGAGGTCCGTGCCCTCGAGCGTGACGTGGCGGTAGTCGCAGAAGCTGAAAGTCACGTCGCGGCGTGCGCGATGGACGGCCAGCTGCGCCGAGAGCTTGCCGGGAAGCCAGATGTCGTCTGCATCGAGGAAGGCGACGAGCGGCGCGCGAGCGGCGGCGATCGCCGCGTTGCGGGCAGCGGCAGGGCCGACGCCGCCCATCGCCAGGTGCCTGATGCGCGGGTCCGCCGCGGCGCGCTCGAGCAGCCAGTCGCCCGTTCCGTCCGTCGAGCCGTCGTCGACGATCACGATCTCCAGGTCGATCGGGCCCTGGGCGTCGATGCTGGCGATCGCGGCCGGAAGGAAGGTGAGGCAGTTGTGGGTGGGGATGACGACGCTCACCGCCGGGGCGGCGGCGGGGGAGAGGTGCGCGGCGGGCATCGGTCGAGCTCCTGGCGTGGCATCGAAGTTGCGGTTGCAGTGGGCCGCGGGCGACAAGCTGCCGCGCGGCGATGCCAGGCCACTGCACGCGCCGGGCCAATCCAGGACGCGGCGCCTTACCGCCGCAGGAGAGTTCGATGCTGCGCTCCGCCGCTCTGCGCCAAGCCGTCCTCTACGGCTTGGGGATCCTGGTGACCAAGGGCGTGTCCCTTGCCATGCTGCCGGTCGTGACCGCGCACCTGCCGCCGGCCGAGTACGGTCGGCTCGAGGTGCTGCAGGCGCTGGCGGACATCTGCTCGATCCTCGTCGGCTTCGGCCTGGTCGAT
>JAEULF010000167.1 GCA_016793965.1 Alphaproteobacteria bacterium
GAGGCCAACCTGGCCAAGCTGATCGCCGCCCAGGCGACGGCCGCCGCCACCGAGCGCGCCATGCAGACCATGGGCGGCATGGGCTACTCGAAGGAGATGCACGCCGAGCGCCTGTGGCGCGACGCCCGCCTCTTCCGCTTCGCGCCGATCGCCGAGGAGATGATCCTCAACTACGTCGCCGTGCACGACCTGGGATTGCCGCGGGGGTACTGAGGGAGGCGAAGGGCCTCACCCCGCCCCTCCCCGTCGCGTCAGCGATGGGGACGGTCGGGGTGGGGCATATCGGTCGCGCGCCCTAGCGCCGCCGCAGGATCTCGATCTTGGCGCCCTTGCCGGCCGAAGGGCCGGCGCCGGCGTTGCTGCCCGAATCGCCCCGGCCGCCCCCGTTCCCGCCGCCGTCCCCGTTCCCGCCGTTGCCGCCGCCCTTGGCCGCGAGCGCAGCGGCGGCCGCGGCCGTGTCGGCCGCCTGCTTGGTCGTCACGTCGAGCACCGCGCTGGTGCGCAGGAGCTGCTCGCGCAGGTCGTAGACATGGGCGCGCAGCGCGTCGCGCTCGGCCTTCAGCTGCATGATCTTGCCGTGCGCCACGGCGATCAGGCGCGGCATCTCGTCGAGCTCGGCCTCGCTGATGATCCACTCGTCGGTCGGCGGCACCTTCTGCTTCAGCTCGTCGAGGTCGCGCTTGGCCTGCTCGGCCACCAGCCGCTCGGTCGCCAGCTCGGTGTCCGCGCGCCGCAGCATGTCCTTCAGGCTCTCGATCTGGCCCTCGACCTTGACGCGCGTCTCCAGCGTCTCGGCCGCCGTCTCCGCGATCCGCGAGCGGTCGGCCTGCGCCTCGGCGAGCGCGGTCTCGATCGTCGCCTGCCGGCTCTCGGCCTCCGCGACCGCCTTGCGCAGCTCGACCTCGCGCGCCACGGCAGCGTCGCGCTCGGCCGCGACGGCGGGCAGCTGCGCCGCCACCGGGGCGAGCTTGGCCAGATCGGCCTCCAGCCGCTCGATCTTCTGCTCGGCCTCGGCGGCCAGCTCCTTCAGGAGGCGCGCCTCGGCGGCCCGCTCGTTGAACGACGCCTCGACCTCCTCGATCGCCGAGGCCGCGCGCTGCTCGGCCGCCTCGACCGCGCGGCGCGCGCGCACGTCGGCCGCGACGATGGTCGCCGACTGGATCGCCTGCGCGTCGATGGCGAGTGCTCCCAGGCTCTTGACCACGCCGGCCCAGATGTCCGTGCCGGATTCCGCGAGCGCCCGCTTGATCCGCCATTCCTGCAGCGTCGGCAGGATGCCGGCCAGGTCGTCGATGCCCAGCAGGTCGCGCACGGCGCCGACCGTCACTTCCTCGCCGCGCGCCGCGATCGTGTCGGCCGCCGAGAACACGACGTTGCGCTCGATCAGGTCTGCCATGGGCCTCTCCCTGAGGGCAGGTCCGGCGCGCCCGGCAGCCGGGCGCGCGACCCCGGCCGATCCTGCCGGGGCAAGGTGAAAGGAATCTTACGCCCCGCCCCGGTCGGCGTCAGCTGCCGGGGTCACAGACCGCGCTCAGCCATAGACCTCGGCATAGAGCGCGCCGATCTCCTCGGCGGTCGGCACGCGCGGGTTGTTGCCCGGCGAGCCGGACGCCAAGGCCTGCTTGGCCATGGTCGGGATGAGGTCGCGGTAGCGCTTCTCGTCGATGCCGAACTGGCGCGGCGTCGGCACCTTGAGGTCGGCATTGAGCCGGCGCAACCCGTCGAGCAGCTTCGCCACGGCGGCCTGGTCGCCCTCGCCCGCCTCGGCCCAGCCCATGGCGCGCGCGCAGTCGGCGTAGCGGCCGAGAGCCGCCGCGGCGGAGAAGGCGGTGATCGAGGGCAGCAGCATAGCGTTGGAGAGGCCGTGCGCGACATGGAAGAACGCGCCGATGGGCCGGCTCATGCCGTGCACCAGCGCCACCGAGGCGTTCGAGAAGGCCATGCCGGCCTGGGTGGCGCCGAACATCATCTCCGCGCGCGCGACGCGGTTGTCCGGCTCGGCGCAGGCCGTGCGGATGTGCCTGGCGATGCGCGCCATGGCCGAGAGCGCCGCCGCGTCGCTGTACGGGTTCGCGCGCTTGGAGACATAGGCCTCGATGGCGTGCGTCAGGCTGTCGATGCCGGTGTCGGCCGTCGTGCGGTAGGGCACGCTGAGCGTCAGCTCGTAGTCGACGATCGCCGCCACCGGCAGGCAGGCGAGGCCGAGGATCAGCATCTTCTCGTCCGAAGCCACGTCGGTGATGATGGTGAAGCGCGTGACTTCCGAGCCCGTCCCGGCCGTGGTCGGCACGGCGACGATCGGCAGCGCCGGCATGTCGGCCGCTGCCGGCACCTTCCAGTCGCGCATCGCCCCGCCGCCGGCATGCAGGATCGCCATGGCCTTGGCCGTGTCGATCGGGCTGCCGCCGCCGAAGCCGATCATGCAGTCGAAGGCGCCGCCCGGCCCGCCGGCTTTCAGCCTGGCGACGCCGGCGTCGATCACCGTCGTCGTCGGGTCGGAGACCGTCTCGGAGAACACCGCCGCCGCCATCCCGGCCTTGGCCAGCGGGTCGAGCACGGCGGCGACCTTGCCGGACTTGACCATGAAGGGGTCGGTCACGACCAGCGGCCGGGCCACGCCGAGCCGCTTCAGGACATCGGCAACCTGGGCGACCGCGCCGCCGCCCACCTGCAGGATGTGGGGCGTCAGGATGGTGGCGATCGGCTGGATGATCGGCGCAGGCATGCGGTCCTCCCGGAGCGGCTTCTTGGCGCCGTTATAGCCGAAGGGCGGCAGCTGCGCTAAGCGTGAGGACAGCAGGTCCGACGCCTGCCGGCTGTCCTCGTGCGAATCCCGTGCTCGCCGCTTTCACTCTTCCGGAGGAGATCGATGTCCCGCGCCGCCATCCGCCCCGAGCGCGCCCAGAAGGCCGTGCCGGCGACCAAGTCGAACGTCGCCCGCACCGGCGGCCAGATCCTCGTCGATTCGCTCCTGAGGCACGGCGTCACCTTGGCGTTCTGCGTGCCCGGCGAGAGCTACCTGGCGGCGCTCGATGCGCTGCACGACGTGCGCGACCGCCTGAAGCTGATCGTCTGCCGGCACGAATCCGGCGTCACCAACATGGCGGAAGCCTACGGCAAGGTGACGGGCCGGCCCGGCATCGCCTTCGTCACGCGCGGCCCCGGCGCCACCAACGCCGCCGTCGGCATCCACACGGCCTTCCAGGACTCGACGCCGCTGATCATGTTCGTCGGCGACGTGGCGCGCGACCAGCGCGAGCGCGAGGCCTTCCAGGAGGTCGACTTCCCGGCCTTCTTCCGCCCGCTGGCGAAATGGGCGGCGCGCATCGAGGACCCCGCGCGCATCCCGGAGTTCGTGGCGCGCGCCTTCCAGACCGCGACCTCCGGCCGCATGGGCCCGGTCGTGCTGGCGTTGCCGGAGGACATGCTGACCGAGGCGGCGGTCGCGGCGGAGACCGCCCCCTACCGGCCGATCCAGCCGATGCCGTCGCCGGCCGACCTCTACGCGTTCCGCGACCACCTGGCCGGCGCCAAGCGGCCGCTGCTGATCGTAGGCGGTTCCGGCTGGACGGCGCGCGCCGTCGCCGACATCACGGCGTTCGCCGAGGCGAACAAGCTCCCGGTGAGCTGCGCCTGGCGCGGCCAGGACTGCTTCGACAACGCGCACCCGCACTATGTCGGCGACACCGGCCTCGGCATGAGCCCGGCGCTCGCCGAGCGCGTCAAGGAGAGCGACCTGCTGATCGTCGCCGGCCCGCGCCTCGGCGAGATGACGACCCAGGGCTACACGCTGCTCGACGTGCCGGTGCCCAAGCAGAAGCTGGTGCACGTGCTGCCCAGCGCCGAGGAGCTCGGGCGCGTCTACCAGCCGACCCTGGCGGTGCTCTCGGCCATGCCCGGCTTCGCCGCGGCCGCGCGGGCGCTGCAGCCGGTCGACGCCCAGGCCTGGGCCGGGCGCGCCGCCGAGATGAACGCGGCCTACAAGCAGACGCTGGTGCC
>JAEULF010000264.1 GCA_016793965.1 Alphaproteobacteria bacterium
CAGGCCGAGGATGGCGATGACCAGCGGCAGCGAGCTGCCGACGAGCGCCACGACGGCGAGCGCGACCAGGATCACGGGCAGCGACAGCCGCGTCGTCACGACGTAGCCGACCAGGAGATCGACCTTGCCGCCGAAATAGCCCGCCGCGACCCCGAGCGCAGTGCCGATCAGGCCGGAGATGACCATCACCGAGAGGCCGATGAGGAGCGAGATGCGCCCGCCCCAGATGAGCCGGGAGAGGTAGTCGCGGCCGAGCTGGTCGGTGCCGAGCGGATGCGCCCACGTGCCCTTGTCGTGCCAGAGCGGCGGGATGAGCCGGCGCGCGAGGTCCTGGCCATAGGGATCGTGCGGCGCCAGCAGCGGCGCGGCCAGGGCGACGAAGGCGATGATGGCCAGCACCGCGGCGCCGATCATCAGCCCGCCATGGCCGAAGATCCTGCGGCGCAGGATCAGCCCGGGCGACGGCGCCATGATCGCCTCCGCGGCGGCGTCCCAGGCCCTGGCAGCGCCTTGCGGCGGGAGCGGAGCGGCAAGGTCGACCATCGGCTTCCTCTCAGGCGACGCGGATGCGCGGGTCGAGCCAGGCGTTCGCCAGGTCGGCCAGCAGCGTCAGCAGGATGTAGATGCCCGAGACCAGCAGCACGATCGCCTGCACCACCGGGAAGTCGTTGTGCAGGATCGCTTCCCAGGCGAGGTATCCCAAGCCGTTCAGCGCGAACACCGTCTCGATCACGACCGAGCCGCCGAGCATGAAGCCGAGCTGAACGGCGGTGAGCGCCACGACGGGGATGAGCGCGTTGCGCAGCGCGTGCTTGAACAGCACCTTGCCCGCGCGCAGGCCCTTGGCGCGCGCCGTGCGCACGTAGTCGGACCCGAGGACGTCGAGCATGCCCGCGCGCGTCAGGCGCATGATCGCAGGCGTCGCGTAGTAGCCCAGCGCCACCGCCGGCAGCACGAAGTGCGCCATCGTGTCGCTGCCCGAGATCGGCAGCCAGCGCAGCTCCAGTCCGAACAGCAGGATGAGCAGCAGCGCGAACCAGAAGGACGGCATCGCCTGGCCGACCACGGCGACGAGCAGCGTCGCCCGGTCGATCCAGCTGTTCGGCCGGATCGCGGCGATCACGCCGAGCGGCACCGAAAGGCCGACGGCGAACAGGATCGCGAGAGCGCCGAGCATCAGCGTCGTCGGCAGGCGATCCCAGATGATCGCGCCGACCGCTGTCTTGAAGTAGAGCGAGTTCCCGAAATCTCCGAGCAGCGCCCGGCCGAGCCAAGCGGCGTATTGCTCGTGCAGCGGCCTGTCGAAGCCATAGGCCTTGCGGATGACCGCGACGTCGGCTGCCGTGGCGCCCTCGCCCGCCATGGCCGTCGCCACGTCCGTCGAGAGGTGCACCAGGAAGAAGCAGACGAGGCTGACCGTGGCTGCGACGAGCAGCGCCATGGCCGCGCGCTTGGCCGCGAAGGCGAGCATGGCGGGAGCCGGCGCCGGCCCTCGCCCTCCCGGGGCGCATCCCCGGAAGAGCGCGGGCAGCTCGCCGCCTTACCTCCAGCGCGCCTCCCAGAAGCGCGGCAGCTCGTCCGGGTAGGGCTGGAAATCGAGGTCCTTGGAGTAGGCGTAGAACACCGGCAGCGAATAGAGCGGAACCGAGAAGGACTCGGTCGCGATGCGCGCCAGCGCCTTCTTGTAGGCCTCCTTGCGCACGGCCGGGTCGTTCGAGGTGTCGCCCTGCTCCAGGAGGTCGCGCACCTGCGGGTCGCGCGTCACGTCGTCGGCCTGGAACTTGAAGTAGACCGGCGTCGAGGCGGACACGTCGTTGACCGAGAACGAGCCCCAGGTCTGGTGCGCGAAGACAGCCTTGCCCTCGCGCAGCGCGTCGCGCATCGCGGCGTACTGCATGAAGCGCAGGTTGGCCTTGATGCCGACCGCCTGCAGGTAGCCGATCATCGCCTCGGTCTGCTGCCGCTCGCGATAGGCGTAGAGGTCGATCTCGAACCCGCTCGCGAATCCCGCCTCGGCGAGCAGCGCCTTGGCCTTGGCCGGGTCGTAGGCGTAGCGCGGCGCACCCTCGTCGGTGCAGCCGAACTGCGCGGGGAAGCACTGCGTGTGCAGCACGCGCGAGCCCTCGCCGACCACCGTCTTCAGCATGGCCTCGCGGTTGATCGCGTGCGCGATCGCCCGGCGGACGCGGACGTCCTTCAGCGGCGGCGCCGAAGTCGTCGGCTGCGAGTTCATGGAGAGGAAGACGATGCGCATGGACTCGCCGGAGGTCGCGACGAGGCCGGGAACCTTCTTGATCTGCTCGGCCTGGTCGGGCGGCACGTTGAAGATCCAGTCGAGGCCGCCGGCGATCAGCTCGGCCATCTGCGTGTTCTGGTCGGGGATCAGGCGCAGCTCGATCTTGGCGATGGTCGCCTTGACGCGCGGG
>JAEULF010000290.1 GCA_016793965.1 Alphaproteobacteria bacterium
TCGCAGCTCGTCTCGGTCGACCTGCAGGCGGCCGAGCAGATCCGCCTGACGGCGTAGCGCGGCGACGGCGGGCGCCATGGGCACGCCGCATCCGCCGGCCCCGGTCCTGGAGACCGAGCGCCTCGTGCTGCGCCCCCTGGCGCCCGCCGACGCCGACGGGCTGCACGAGGCCTATGGCGACGCCCAGGCGATGCGCTTCTGGGACTTCCCGGCCTCGGCCGATGTCGCGGAGACGGCGCTGCGCATAGCGCGATCGCTCGATGCCACGCCCTGGGTGCACGCCTGCTGGGCGATCGTTCCGAAAGGCACGGACCGGTGCCGCGGCATGGTCAACTACCATTCTCGGCAGGCCTGGAACCGGCGGCTGGAGATCGGCTACATCCTGGCCCGCCCGCTCTGGCGCCAGGGCCTCATGCGCGAGGCTCTCGGGGCCTTCGTCGGGCACTGCTTCGCGGGGCTGGGCGCGCACCGGATCGAGGCGACGATCGAGCCGGGCAATGTCGCCTCCGCCGCGCTTGCGCTCCAGCTCGGCTTCCGCTGCGAGGGCGGCCCGATGCGCGACAGGCTGCTCGTCGCCGGCAAGTTCCGCAGCCTGATGATGTACGGCCTCATCGAGGACGAGTGGGCGTCGCGCGGCAGTCGCGGTTGAGCCCTTCACCCCGTGTTTCGCATGCCGGCAGCGATGGCGTTGATCGAGAGCAGCAGGGGATGGCGCCAGGTTTGCCCGTCGGGCTGGCGCGACCGTGCGATCAGCCGCGCCTGCAGCGCGTTGACCGCGTCGATGTAGGGGGCGCGGCGATCGAGCGAGAAGGCGAGCTGCCGGTTCTCCGCCAGGAGCCGGTCGGTGCCCATCGCGCGCTTCAGCCACCGCTCGGTCAGCACGCACTCGTCCTTGATGCGCTTCCAGATCCGGTCTGCGGCCTCCCGGTCGGACGCGAGCGACACATAGAGTTGCGCGACCGCCAGGTCGGTCTTGGCGAGCGCCATCTGGGCGTTGTCGAGGACGTGCCGCAGATAGGGCCATTCACCGCACATGCGCCGCAGCACGGCGAGGTTGCCCGGCTTCTCCGCGGCAAATGCCTGGAGGGCGGAGCCGACGCCGTACCAGGCGGGGAGAGCAAGTCGCGCCTGCGACCAGCCGAACACCCAGGGGATGGCCCGGATGGCGCGCAGCGACCGGCCGCCCTGCGGCCGGTGCGAAGGGCGCGAACCGATGTTGAGCGCGGCCAGGTCGAGAACCGGGGTCGCCTCGTAGAAGAAGTCGAGGAGACCCGCATCCTCGGCGACAAGGTCGCGATAGGAGGCCTCGCCGATCGCCGCGATCCGCGCCATGGCGCCCGCGAAGCGCGCATCGACGACGTGCCGGCGCGCTTCTGCCAGCGCGAACGATGCCTTGACGAGCCCGGACAGCGCCACGGTCAGCTCGTAGACGGCCGTCGGGCGGTTCGCGTACTTGAACGAGAGCACCTCGCCTTGCTCGGTGAACTTCAGCCGGCCGTTCGCCGCCTGCGGCGGGCCGGACTGGATGGCATCGTAGGTCGGGCCGCCGCCGCGGGCGTGGCTGCCGCCGCGGCCGTGGAACAGCAGGTACGGGACGTCGCGCTGGTCGAGCAACGCGGCCAGCGAGACCTGCGCCTGGTGGAGGGCCCAGGCCGAGCCGAGGATGCCGGCGTCCTTGCATGAATCGGAGTAGCCGAGCATGACCTCTTGCGTGCCTCCCGCCGACGCGAGGAGGCGCCGATAAGCGGGCCTGTCGAGCAGCTGGGCGATGATCGCCGGGGCCGCGGCCAGGTCAGCCGCTGTCTCGAACAGCGGCGCGACGCGCAACCGCGCCCGCAGGCCGCCCTCGCCCTGCTCGACGAGGCCCACGAGGCGGGCGAGGAACAGGACCTCGACGACGGCGCTTGCCCGGTCAGCCATCGAGACGACGTAGCTCTCGACGGCGGCGGCGCCGAGCTCGTCCTGGAGCACGCGCACGGCGCGCAGGCTGGCCAGAGTCTCCTGCGTCTGCGCCGAGAGCGCGTCTCCCAGGAGCAGAACCGGTCCCGGCTTCAGGATCAGGTCGAGCAGGATGTCGAGACGGGTCGCCTCGTCGAGGTCGCCGTAGCGCGGTAGGCCCGGAAGCCCGTCGAGGATCTCGGTGACCGCGGCGGCGTGCCGTCCGGCCTCCTGGCGAAGATCGAGGCGCGCCAGGTGGAAGCCGAAGACTTGCACGAGGACCAGCAAGTCCTGCAGCGCGCCGCGCGCGAGGCGCTCGCCGCCGTCCGCCACGAGCGCGTCGCGCAGCGAGCGGATGTCTGCCGCAAGCTCGGCTGCGCTCGCGTATGCGCCCGCGCCGGGCTCGGCGTGGTGGACCAGCAGGCGCGCTTCGGTCCAGGCCAGCCGCGCCGCCAGCCGGTGTCGCATGAAGGCCAGCTTGCGGCGGAACGGCTCGTGCTCGAAACGCGACGCGCGGTCGGCGAAGACGACGGCGGCGAGCGCCGCCTCGTCCGCGGCGAGGCGCTCGGCGAAACCAGGGTCGAGCCGGACGAAGGCGGAAGACTGAGTCAGGCGGTCCATGAGCGCGTCGATGCGCCTGATGTACTCGCGCAGCACCTCGCGCGACTGCTCGCGACCGGCGCGGATCGTCACCTCGGCCGTGACGTTCGGGTTGCCGTCGCGGTCGCCGCCGATCCAGGAGCCGAACGACAGGATGCCGGTGCAGTCGATCTCGCCGAGCGCCGGCCCCCAGGTCCTCGCCGCCGCGTCGGCAAGGCTGCGCAAGGCTTGCGGCACGGCGTCGAACAGCGCGGAACGGAAGAGCAGCAGGCCATTGGCGATCTCGTCGGCGACGGTCAGCCGCTCGGCGCGCAGCGGGCTCGTCTTCCAGAGGATCTGGATCTCGTCGCGCAGCTCGTCGCGCAGCCCCGTCCGCGCGCGGTGGTCGTCCCCGACGTCTATCAGGCGTCCGACCAGGTCGAACAGGCGGCGATGGCACTTCTGAACCGCCTGGCGGCGCGCTTCCGTCGGGTGCGCGGTGAACACCGGCACCAGGGAGAGCGCGGGAAGCTTGGCGCGGAAGGCCGCAGCGTCCACTCCCGAAGCGGCGAGCGCCGACAGCGTCTCGTCGAAGGAGCGCGGCCACTCAGCGTCGCGCCGGTCCCGCTCGCGCATGGCCTCCTCGGCGATGTTGACGAGCGAGAAATAGACCGCGAAGGCGCGGCCGATGGTCGTGGCTGTCTCGGGTCCGACATGGTCGAGCGTGCGGGCGACCTTCGCCACGGCGGCCGGGCTTCGACGAGCCGCGCGGCGCAGCTCGACGAAGCCGCGCCGCAATGTCTCGACGGTTCCGAACGCGGTCTCGCCTTCGTGCGCGGCGATCGTCTCGCCGACGAGAGCGCCGAGCAGCCTGACGAGACTGCGCAAGCGCGCCTCGCTCCTCGCGTTGCTCGGTGCCTGGGCCGTTGCCATGCGACGCCGCCCCTTGCCGCCGCAGACCTCTGCGACCGGGCATTCTGACCGCAAGTCATTGTGCAGCGCAACATGGGCATTGGCTGTGCCTCGGCGGCTCCGCCCGGATCCAGGCAGATCGTCCGTGCTGCAGAGCGATGGCGTCCCGCTCGGCGCTCCTGGCGCGACAAACTGCCTCGCCTATCGTCCACGTCACTTGACCCTCGCAGCCTTTGCGGCCATGTGAGGCCGTCATCTCGAACGGAGGGCCGCGTCATGCCCGGCAAGCGCACGAACAGCCTGATCCTCATCCTTGCCGGCGCGCTCGTCATCGGCGCCGCGATCCTGATCACGTGGGCGGTCTTGCGCGCGGACCGGCCGGCCGCCGTTTCCGGCATCGTGGAATCGGTGGGCGTGGCGCAGATAGGCGGCCCGTTCGCGCTCGTCGATCACACCGGCAAGGCGCGGACCGAGGCCGATTTCCGCGGCAAGTACATGCTCGTCTTCTTCGGTTTCACCCACTGCCCGGACGTCTGCCCGACCGGGTTGGCGACCGTCGCCCAGGCGCTTGAGGAGGTCGGTCCACTGGCCGACCGCATCGTGCCGGCCTTCGTCTCCGTCGATCCCGAGCGCGACACGCCGGAGCTGCTCGGCGGCTACGTGACGGCCTTCTCGCCGCGCTTCGTCGGCCTGACGGGAACGCCGGAGCAGGTTGCCCAGGCGGCCAAGGCCTATCGCGTCATCTACAAGAAGATCGATGTGAGGGCGCCCGACGCCTACAACATGATGCATAGCGCCTTGTTCTACCTGATGGGGCCGGACGGCAAGTTCGTCACCCATTTCGGCAGCGGCACCTCGGCGTCGCAGATGGCGACCGGCCTGAAGAAGCACGTCGCGGGCTGACCAGTGTCCGCGAACGGCGTGAGGGAGCAATACGAGTCGCTGCCTTACCCCGCGCGCGATCCGAGAGACGAATCCAGGCGCCTGATCGTCGGCTCGCCGAGCCATCTCGCCGAGATCGACCATTACGTGCTCGGCGGCCGACTGGATGCGGGTTGGATCGCCGCCGGCCGCCCTTTCCGCGCGCTCGTCGCCGGCGGCGGGACGGGCGACGCGACGGTGATGCTCGCGCAGCAGGCCCGCGACCGCGGCCTCAAAGCCGAGATCCTGCACGTCGATCTGTCGGACGCGTCGATCGCGGTGGCATCTGCGCGCGCGCGCGCGCGCGGTCTCGACGGCGTGGCCTTTCGGCAGGGGTCGTTCCTGAATCCTCTGCCGGAGGCGCCGTTCGACTACATCGACTGCTGCGGCGTCCTGCACCACCTGCCGGATCCTGCAGCCGGGATTGCGGCACTCGCCGCCGCGCTGGCGCCGCATGGCGGGATCGGTCTGATGCTATACGGCGCTTTGGGGCGGCGCGGGGTCTATGACGTTCAGGAGATCCTGCGGACGCTCGCGCCTGACGGAGCGCCCGGCCCGCGCGTGGCGACGGCGCGCCGGCTGCTCCAGGCATTGCCGCAGACCAACTGGCTCGCGCGCAATCCCTTCATCGCGGACCACTTGAAGGGCGACGACGCGGGGCTGTTCGACCTGCTCCTGCACCCGGTCGATCGCGCCTACCGCGTGCCCGACATCCTGGCGCTCCTCGACGGCGCGGCGCTCGCCGCCGCGGCTTTCCTGCCGGAGATCCTGTACGAGCCGGGGACGCATCTCGCCGACGCCGCGCTGAACCGCCGCGTCGCTGGCGCGGCGCAGCAGGAGCGCTGGGCGCTCGCCGAGCTGATCAGCGGCGCCATGTCGAAGCACGTCCTCTATGCGCTGCCGCGCGCGCGCGCGGACCGGAGCCCGCCGCGCAGCGACGACCCGGACGTGATCCCGGTGCCGAAGGACATCGATCCGGCGCAGCTTGCGGCCGCGCTGCTGAACGGGCAGGTCCCGGTCGTCACGGTCGGCGCCGTGCGCCACCGCCCGACGGTGAGCGCTGCGGCAGCCAAGGTGCTCGCGCATGTCGACGGCGTGCGCAGCCTGCGCGCGATCCATTCGAGGATGCAGCAGGACAAGCGCATCCTCGCGCTCGACGACGTCGTCGGCGCGTTCGGCGCGCTGTACGCAGCGCTGCGGCCGCTGGGATCGCTTCTGCTCAAGCGCGGCGCCGGCGGCTGACCTTGGGCAGGCGCGCGGCCGCCTCTTCCGCGCAGCGCGGAAGAGGCGGTTTCGCAGGATCGACCGGCGCGCTAAGCCATCCAGAACGGTTTGCGCGTCTCGTTGTCGATGTCGGCGCGGGAGATGCCGATATCGCTCAGCATGCGGTCGTCGAATGCGAGGAGCTTTCGTCGCGTCTCCGCACGCTCCTGCCAGTGCAGCAGTTGGTCGACGACGCGCTCCAGCCAGACCTTGACGCCGCGCTTCGACGCCGTGCGGGCGGAAGCGGCGAGGAAGGTCGCTGGGGCGGCAGTGCCGCGACCGAGGGCGGTCATGACGCAACTCCTTTCGTCTCTGCTCTGGCTGGCGCAACATGCAGGCCCCGCGACAGCCGTTGTTCTCATGGGGCAGACCGGAAGCTATGCTCGCCGCCGTCTGCGAGAAAGCGATGATTTCTCGGGGCCCGACCAAGGAAACCTTGGTCTGCAATTGCTGCCGAGGAGGACTTGCCCATGCCGCGCGGCTTGCCGCCGTTGAACGCTCTCCGAGCATTCGAGGCAGCAGCGCGCCACCTCAGCTTCGCGCGGGCTGCGGACGAGCTCTTCGTCACGCCTGCCGCGGTGAGCCATCAGGTGAAGGGCTTGGAGGCCTATCTCGGCGAGCAGCTGTTCCATCGCCAGCCGAACGGGCTCGCGCTCACCGATGCCGGTCGCATGTACCTGCCGCCGATGAGCGAGGCGTTCGCGACGATCGCCGAAGCGACGCGCCGGCTCGCGTCGCGCCGGCGGCGCGGCCTGTCCGTCAGCGTGCAGATGTCGCTGGCGGCGAAGTGGCTGGTGCCGCGGCTCTACCGCTTCCAGGAGCGCTACCCGGAGATCGATGTGTGGGTCTCGGCGTCGGACGCGCTCGTCGACTTCGCGCGCGACCCGATCGACTGCGCGGTGCGCTGGGGGCCTGGCGGCTATGAAGACCTGGCGCTCGTCTCGCTCGCGGCGGAGGACATCTTCCCGGTCTGCCGGCCCGACCTGCTGCAGGGGTCGAGCGCGTTGCGCCGCCCTGATGACCTGCTGAAGACGACTCTCTTCTGGGACGAGTACGTCAGTCTCGGCGCCGGCCGCGAGGGCGGGCGCAAGATGTGGGGACGCTGGTTGGAGGCCGCCGGCCTGTCGGACGTGCTGCCGGATCGCGGCATCAGCGCGAGCCATGCGCTGCTGACGTTGCAGATGGCGCTGGAGGGTCGCGGCGTCGCGCTCGGTCGCGGCTTCCTTGTCGCCGATGACTTGCAGGCCGGGCGTCTGGT
>JAEULF010000297.1 GCA_016793965.1 Alphaproteobacteria bacterium
TTGGCCGCGGGCATTATGCCATCGCCGGCCGCCGGCCGGACCAGAAATCCCTGCGCGCGGATCCCCGCTCAGAAATCGAGGTCGGCGTAGTGCTTGGGCGGCGGCAGGCCGGGCACCAGGTCGGCCAGCACCGTGCGGAAGGAGGGACGGCTTTTCAGCCGCGCGTACCAGGCCTTGGCCTTCGGGTACTCATCCCAGGGCACCGCCGCGATGTAGTCGAGGCAGGAGATCTGGGCACCGGCCGCGACGTCCGCGAGCGACAGCGCGCTTCCGGCCAGCCAGTCCCGCCGCTCGGCCAGCCAGCTCACGTAGTCGAGATGGACGCGCAAGTTGGCGGCCCCCGCGCGGATCGCCGCGGAGTTCGGCGTGCCCTGGCCGAGGAAGCGCTTCATCACCTTCTCGCCGACCAAGTTGTCGGTGACCTCGCGCGCGAACTTCTCGTCGAACCAGGCGACGAGCCGGCGGATCTCCGCCCCCTCGATCGCCGTGCGGCCGTAGAGCGGCGGCTCGGGGTAGAGGTCCTCGACATAGGTGCAGATGGCATCGACGCCGACGATCGCCTGGCCGTCCTCGACCAGGACGGGCACGTCGCCCGCCGGGTTCATGGCGAGGAACTCCGGCCGGCGCTCCCAGATCTTCTCCAGCGCCGCTTCGAAGCCCAGGCCCTTCTCGGCCAGCGCCAGCCGGACGACCCGGCAGCGCGGCTGGAGCCAGAGATGGTAGAGGATGCGCATGGCCGCCGCTTATACAGCAGCGCGCGGGCGGGTACAGGGGCGAGGGCTGCCGGCACCTTCGCCGGCAAGCAGCGGTGTTGAAGCCCTCCGGCAGGACGTTATAATGATCGTTATAACGCGGAGGCGGCTTCCATGCATGCGCTGAAGATCACGACCATCGGCAATTCCTCGGGCGTCGTCCTGCCGAAGGACGTGCTCGCCAAGCTCAAGGTAGAGAAGGGCGACACGCTTTACCTGACGGAGACCCCGCGCGGCTTCGAGATCTCCGCCTATGATCCGGGCTTCGCGCAGACGATGGACGCCGCGCGCGGCGTCATGCGCAAGTACCGCAACGCGCTGCGCGAGCTGGCCAAGTGAGCCCGTGAAGTGACCACCTGGCGCTGGCTGTCGAAGGACGCCGTCGCCGCGATGCATGCCGAGCAACTTGCCGAGCATGGCGGGTCACCAGGCGTGCGCGACGAGGGTTTGCTCGAATCCGCCCTCGCGCGCCCGCTCAATCAGGCGGCCGATGGCGAGCCTACCATCACCGAACTCGCCGCTGCCTATGCGTTCGGCATCGCGCGCAATCATCCCTTCATCGACGGCAACAAGCGCACGGCCTTCGTCGGTGCTGCGACGTTCCTCGCCGTCAACGGCTACGAGATGACGGCGAGCGAGCCGGAGGTGGTGACGACGATCCTGAAGCTCGCCGAAGGCTCGCTGACGGATGTCGCCCTGGCTGCTTGGTTCGCTGCGAACAGCCGGCCGCAGCGCTGACGGCCACCGCTCGCTGAACCTCCTCGCTCGTCATCGCGGCCGGAGCGCAGCGATGATCCGGGATCCACCGTCGAAGCGACGGTGCGGGGCCCGGTGGAGGCGCCCCCGGCCCCCCTCACCCCGCCGTCCCGTACCCCCCGCCGCCCGGCGTCTCGATGACGAAGGCGTCGCCCGGTTCCATCCGCGCCGTGCCGCAGCCGCCCAAATCCTCCACCCGCCCGTCCTTGCGCCTGACGATGTTCCGGCCGCAGGCGCCGGGGGCGCCGCCGGCCATGCCGAAGGGCGGCACGCGGCGATGGCTGGAGAGGATCGCCAGCTCCATCGCCTCGTTGAAGCGGATGGCGCGGATGACGCCGTCGCCGCCGTCCCACTGGCCCTTGCCGCCGCTGCCGCGCCTGATCTGGAAGCGCTCCAGCGTCACGGGGAAGCGCCATTCGAGGATCTCCGGATCGGTCAGCCGCGTGTTGGTCATGTGCGTGTGCACGGCGGAAGCGCCCTTGAAGCCGGGACCGGCGCCGGCACCGCCGCAGATGGTCTCGTAGTACTGGGTGCGCGCGTTGCCGAAGGTCAGGTTGTTGTTGGTGCCCTGGGCCGCCGCCATGATGCCCATGGCGCCGTAGAGCGCGTCGACGATCGCCTGGGACGTCTCGACGTTGCCGGCGACCACCGCGGCCGGCGGCACCGGGCGCAGCATGCTGCCCTCCGGCACCACCAGGTCGATCGGCTTGAAGCAGCCGTCGTTCAAGGGGATGTCGGCGCCCACCAGCGTGCGGAAGACGTAGAGCACGGCGGCGCGCACCACGGAGAACGGCGCGTTGAAGTTGCCGGAGAGCTGCGGCGACGTGCCGGTGAAATCGATGCGGCAGCGCCTGGCGGGCTTGTCCACCGTCACCGCCAGCTTGACCACGGCGCCGCTGTCGAACTCCTGCGCGAAGCTGCCGTCCTTCAAGCGGTCGATGACTTGCCGCACGCACTCCTCGGCGTTGTCCTGCACGTGCCCCATATAGGCCTGCACGGTCGCCAGGCCGAACTGGGCGACCATGCGGCGCAGCTCGCCGATGCCGCGCAAATTGGCGGCGACCTGCGCCTGCAGGTCCGCCACGTTCTGGTCGGGGTTGCGGGCCGGCCAAGGACTGTCGGCGAGCAGCGCCCGCAGCGCGTCCTCGCGGAACGTGCCGCGGTCGACGATGTGGAAATCGTCGATGACGATCCCCTCCTCCTCGATCCGCTTGCTGTGCGGCGGCATCGAGCCCGGCGTGATGCCGCCGATGTCGGCGTGATGGCCGCGCGAGGCCACGAAGAACAGCAGCGCCTCGCCTGCCTCGTCAAAGGCCGGGCTGATGATCGTGATGTCGGGGATGTGCGTGCCGCCGTTGTACGGCGCGTTGATGGCGAAGCTGTCGCCAGGCCGCATCGACGCGCCGCGCTGGCGCAAGATGGTCTTCACGCTCTCGCCCATCGATCCCAGGTGCACGGGGATGTGCGGCGCGTTGGCGATCAGGTTGCCCGCGCGGTCGAACAGCGCGCAGGAGAAGTCGAGCCGCTCCTTGATGTTGACCGAGAGCGCGGTGTTCTGCAGCGTGGCGCCCATCTGCTCGGCGACGGACATGAACAGGTTGTTGAAGATCTCCAGCATGACCGGGTCGACCGTGGCACCGCCCCCCGCCTCGGCCGCATGCCGCGCCTTCGCCGCGCGCACGCGCTCCATGACGAGCCCGCCCTTGGCGTCGACGCGCACGCGCCAGTCCGGCGCCACCACCGTCGTCGTGTCGGCGCGCACCAGCAGCGCCGGGCCGTCGATCGCGTCGCCGGCGAGCAGCTCCTCGCAGCGGTGGACGGCGGCCTCGTGGTGCCTGCCGTCCATCCAGACCGCGCGCGTCGCCGCCGCCTTGGGACCGGCGCCCCCTGAGCGCGCCGGCAGCGCCGGCTCGACGACGGGCGCGGTCGGCGCCACGACCTCGACCGACGCCGCCTCCAGGATCAGTCGGCGGCCAGGCATGACGAAGCCGAAGCGCTGGCGGTGGACGGCCTCGAAGGCGTCCTGCATGGCGGCGTGGCCGGCCAGCTCGATCAGCAGCGGCGCGTCGGTGCCCTCGTAGCGGACATGCGCGCGGCGGTGCTCGACGGCCCCGGTCGCCGTCGCGTCCTGCGCGCTGACGGCGGCGCGGGCCGCCTGGGCGAGCCCGTCATAGGTCGCGCGCACGTCGTCGAGCAGGGCAGCGGTCAGCGGCGCCTCGACGGCGCGCTCGCGGATCGCCCGCACGTCGGCCAGGCCCATGCCGTAGGCCGAGAGCAGGCTCGCCAGCGGATGGATGTAGATGGTGCGGATGCCGATCGCGTCGGCGACGCTGCAGGCATGCTGGCCGGCCGCACCGCCGAAGCAGTTGAGCGCGTAGCGCGTGACGTCGTAGCCGCGCTGCACGGAGATGTGCTTGATCGCGTTCGCCATGTTGTCGTCGGCCACGGCCAGGAAGCCGGCGGCGATCTCCTCCGGGCGCATCGCCTTGCCGGTCGCCGCCGCGATCTCGCGCGCCAGGGCGTCGAACGCCGCGCGCACCGCGGCCAGGTCCAGCCGCTGCTTGCCGTCCCTGCCGAACACGGCGGGGAAGAGGTCGCCCTGGATGCGGCCGAGCAGGAGGTTGCAGTCGGTCACCGCGATCGGCCCGCCGCGGCCGTAGCAGAGCGGGCCAGGGCGCGCCCCCGCCGATTCCGGGCCGACGCGGAAGCGGCTGCCGTCGAAGCGGCAGATCGAGCCGCCGCCGGCCGCCACCGTGTGCACGCGCATCATCGGCGCGCGCAGCCGCACGCCGGCGACCACGGTCTCGAAGCTGCGCTCGTAGTCGCCGTCGTAGTGCGAGACGTCCGTCGAGGTGCCGCCCATGTCGAAGCCGATGACGCGCGGGAAGCCCGCCGCGGCGGCCGTGCGCGCCATGCCGACGACGCCGCCGGCCGGGCCGGAGATGATGGCGTCCTTGCCCTGGAAGCGGCCGGCCTCGGCGAGCCCGCCGGAGGACTGCATGAACATCAGCGGCGCGCCGTCGAGCTGCTGCGCCACGCGGTCGACGTAGCGCCTGAGGATCGGCGAGAGATAGGCGTCGACGACGGTCGTGTCGCCGCGGCTGACCAGCTTGACCAGCGGGCTGACGACGTGGCTGACCGAGACCTGCGGGAAGCCGATCGCGCGCGCGATCGCGGCCAGCCGCTCCTCGTGCTGCGGGTAGCGGTAGCCGTGCACGAGCACGATGGCGACGGCGCGGATGCCGCGGTCGTAGGCCGCCTGCATGTCGCGCCGCGCGGCCGCCTCGTCGAGCGCGCGCTCGACGGCGCCGTCGGCGAGGATGCGCTCCTCGGCCTCGACGACGGTCTCGTAGAGCATCTCCGGCAGCACGATCTCCAGCGCGAACAGCTTCGGGCGGTTCTGGTAGCCGATGCGCAGCATGTCGCCGAAGCCCTTGGTGATGACGAGCAGCGTGCGGTCGCCCTTGCGCTCGAGCAGCGCGTTGGTGGCGACCGTCGTGCCCATCTTCACCGCCGCGACGGCGCCCGCCGGCAGCGCCTCGCCGTCCTGCAGCCCGAGCAGCGCCCGGATGCCGTGCACGGCGGCGTCGGCATAGCGCTCGGGGTCCTCGGAGAGCAGCTTCCGGGTGCGGATCTCGCCCTCGGGGGTGCGCGCGACGATGTCGGTGAACGTGCCGCCGCGGTCGATCCAGAACTGCCAGGCGGAAGCGGACGGGGCAAGCGACGGCATCGGCGGGACCTCATCATTCGTCTCGGACCTTCATCCGGGACTGGAGGCGCGACCGCAAGGGCGCGCTTCGCAGATCGGGGATCCGCCGTCCGCCGGCCATCGCCCTGCGCTGCGCGCAAGGTTACCCTGCGCGCCGATCGCCCCGGAGGGCGGCGAATGCAGCCCCGCTCTCTGGCAAGGTAGCCCCCATGTCAGCTGCCGCCTCCCCCTCGCCGCTCGCCGTCAACCTCGCCGCGGTCTTCGCCGTCGTCATCTGGGGCGCCTCGCCGCCGATGACCAAGCTGGCCGTGCAGAGCTTCGACCCCGCCCTGGTCGCGGTGCTGCGCACGCTGATCGGCGGGCTGGCGTCGGCGCCCATCCTGCTGCTGCTGCGGCTCGGCCTGCCCAAGGACGGCGCCGGCCTGCGCCTGCTGCTGATCGCCGGCTTCTGCGGCTATATCGGCTTCCCGCTCGCCTTCACGATCGGCGTCGGCATGACGTCGGGCGCCCATGGCGCGTTGGCGCTCGCCATCCTGTCGCTGTTCACCGGGCTGATCGCCGCCGCGGTCGAGCGCCGCTGGCCGCAGCGGACCTGGTGGATCGGCACGGCCATCGCGCTGGCGGGCGAGGTCTGCCTGATCTCCTTCCGCGGCGGCGACGCGGTCTCCGGCTCGAGCCTGGCGGGCGACCTCATCTGCCTCGCCTCGGCCGCCATCGCGTCGGCCGGCTACGTCGCCGGCGCGCGGCTGTCGCAGCGGGGCTATTCGAGCTGGGGCACGACCTATTGGGGCGTCGTCCTGGCCGGCCTGGTCATGGCGGCGGCACTGCCCTTCGCCGGGCCGCAGCAGGCGCTGACGGCGACGCTGCCCGGCTGGGCCGCCGTGCTCTACCTGGCGATCGGCGTGACCATCGTCGGCTATGTCGCCTGGTATTGGGCCCTGGGCGCGGGCGGCATCGCGCGCATCGGCGTCATCCAGTTCCTGCAGATGCCGGTCGGAGTCGCCGTCTCGATCCTCGCGCTCGGCGAGCCGCTGACCTGGCCGCTCGCGGTCTCGGCGGCGCTGATCCTGGTCGGCGTCGCGATCGGGCAGCGGAAGTAGTCACCCCTTGATCCGCGCCACGGCGATGCCGCAGGCGGTGACGATCGCGGCACCGGCCAGCGTCAGCATGTCAGGCACGTCGCCGAAGACGGCGAGGCCGAACAGCACCGCCCAGAGGATCTGGGTGTAGACGAAGGGCGCCAGATGCGCGGCCGGCGCCCACATGAAGGCCTGGATCAGGCACCAATGGCCGATCAGGCCGATGCCGCCGAGCGCCAGGAAGGCGGCGTACTGCCAGGCGGTCGGCGGCGCCCAGAAGAAGGGCACGGCCAAGCTGGTCAGCGCGGTGCCGACGGCGACGCCGATGAACAGGATGGCCAGCGGCCCGTCCGTCGCCCCGAGCAGCCGCGTCAGGATCTGGTAGCAGGCGAACAGGAAGGCCATGCCGAGCGGCAGCAGCGGCGCCCAGCCATAGGCACCGCTGCCGAGCCCGGCCGGACGCACGATCACGAGGACGCCGCCGAGGCCGATGGCGATCGCCGCCCAGCGCTTCCACCCCACCCGCTCGCCGAGGAAGAGCGCCGCCATGCAGGTGACGAAGAGCGGCGAGACGAAGCTGATCGCCGAGGCGTCGGCCAGCGGCAAGGTCTGCAGCGCAGTGAAGAACAGCGCCGAGCAGCCGACCAGGGTCGCGCCGCGGATCGCCTGCAAGACCGGCCGACCGGTGATCACGAAGCGGCGCCAGCCGAGGAAGGGCAGCAGGACGAGCAGCGGCACCAGCCCGCCGGCATAGCGACCCCAGACGGCGACCATCGGCGGCAGGTCGCGCACCAGCAGCTTGGCGAGCACGTCCATGCTGCTGAAGCACGCCATGCCGGCGCACATGAAGAGCACGCCGGCGAGCGTGCTGCGGGCGCGGGCTTGCGTCGGCTCGGCCAGGGCTGTTTCCTCGTCTCGGGCGGCGGCGGTCTCGGCGCAAACTAGCAGGCCGACGGCCGATCCGCCCTCATCCCTTCATCCGCGCGACCGCGATGCCGCAAGCGGTGACGATGGCCGCGCCGATGAGCGTCGGCGCATCCGGCACGTCGCCGAAGGCGACGACGCCGAGCAGCACGGCCCAGAGGATCTGCGTGTAGATGAACGGCGCCAGATGCGCCGCCTCGGCGCGCGCGAAGGCCTGGATCAGGCACCAATGCGCCGCCAGGCCGATGCTCCCCAGGCCGAGGAAGGCGGCGTAGTGGCCCGGCGCCAGCGGCACCCAGACGAAGGGCACGGCGGCGCTGGTGATGGCGGTGCCGGCGGCGACGCCGATGAACAGGATGACCAGCGGGCCGTCGGTCGAGCCGAGCAGCCGCGTCATGATCTGGTAGGCGGCGAACAGGAAGGCCATGCCGAGCGGGTAAGCCGCCGCCCAGCCGTAGCTGGCCCCGGCGCCGCCGAAGATGCCCGCCGGGCGGATGATGACGATGACGCCGAGCAGCCCGATCACGACGGCCGCCCAGCGCGCCGCGCCGACATGCTCGCGCAGCACCACCGCCGCCATGGCCGCGACGAAGAGCGGCGAGACGAAGCTGATGGCGTAGGCGTCGGCCAGCGGCAGCGTCTGCAGGCCGGTGAAGAACATCATCGTGCAGCCGACCAGCGTGGCGCCGCGCAGGGACTGCAGCCAGGGCTGGCGCGTCGCCATGAACCGGCGCCAGCCGAGGAAGGGCATGAGGGCGAGGAGCGGCACGAGGGCGCCCCCGTAGCGGCCCCAGACGGCGACGAGCGGCGGCAGCTCGCGCACGAGCACCTTGGCCAGGGCGTCCATCGAGCAGAACAGCGCCATCGCCGCGCACATGAACGCGACGGCGGCGAGCGGCCTGCTGCCGCGCTGGACGGCGGGCTCGGCCATCGCCTCAGTCCTTGATTCGGGCGACGAACAGCCCGGTCGCGGCGAGCAGCGCCGCGCCGACCAGCGTCGCCGTGCCCGGCACCTCGCCGAAGCCGGCCCAGCCGACCAGCGACGACCAGATGAGCTGCACGTAGTAGAAGGGCGCCAGGTGCGCCGCCGGGGCGTAGCGGTAGGACGTCACCAGCAGCAGGTGACCGAGGCAGGCGAACAGCCCGTGCGCGAAGAACACGCCCCAGAGGCGCGCATCGAGCGCCGTCCAGTGGAAGGGCACGAGGACCGTGACGATGACCGCGCCGACGAGGAGCGCCCAGAAGACGGAGACGACCGGGCTGTCGGTGCGCCCGACGATGCGCGAGAGGATCTGGTAGGCCGAGAAGGCGAGCGACGAGCCGACCATCAGCAGCGCCGGCCAGCCGAGGTCGCCGCCGCC
>JAEULF010000307.1 GCA_016793965.1 Alphaproteobacteria bacterium
CGCGTCGGGCGGCTCGGCCGGCTACGACCACAAGAAGATGGGGATCACGGCGAAGGGCGCGTGGGAATCCGTCAAGCGGCACTTCCGCGAGCTCGGCCGCGACATCCAGGCGGAGGATTTCACCGTCGCCGGAGTCGGCGACATGTCGGGGGACGTGTTCGGCAACGGCATGCTGCTGTCGCGCCACATCAGGCTCGTCGCCGCGTTCAACCACATGCACATCTTCGTCGATCCGGCGCCCGACCCGGCGACGAGCTGGGCCGAGCGCAGGCGGCTCTTCGACCTTCCGCGCTCGCAGTGGAGCGACTACGACAAGGCGCTGATCTCGCCGGGCGGCGGGGTCTTCGAGCGCAAGGCGAAGTCCATCGCGCTCACGCCGCAGGTTCGCGACCTGCTCGGCGTGCAGGGCGACCGGATCGAGCCGAACGCGCTGGTCAAGGCGATCCTGCGCGCGCCGGTCGATCTGCTCTATCTCGGCGGCATCGGCACCTACGTGAAAGCGCGGGCTGAGGGGCATGCGGATGCCGGCGATCGGGCCAACGACGCGGTGCGCATCGACGGCGCGGAGCTGCGCGCGCGAGTCGTCGGCGAAGGCGCCAACCTCGGGCTGACGCAGCGCGGCCGGGTCGAGCTCGCGCTCGCCGGCGGGCGCATCAACACGGACTTCATCGACAACTCCGCCGGCGTCGACTGCTCCGACCACGAGGTCAACATCAAGATCCTGCTGAGCGCGCTGGTGCGGCCGGCACCCGGCGGCGCCGCGAGCGCCGGCAGCATGAGCCGCGCACAGCGCGACGCGCTGATGGCGGCGATGACGGACGAGGTTGGCGAGCTCGTGCTGCAGGACAACTACCGGCAGTCGCTCGCCATCACGATGATGGAGATCCAGGCGGCCGATTCCCTGGAGGCGCACGCTCGCTTCATGCGGCGACTCGAGCGCTCGGGGCGCCTCGACCGGGCGGTCGAGCAGCTGCCGGACGACGAGGAGATCAAGGCCCGCCGCGCCGCGCGCAAGGGGCTGACGCGCCCGGAGCTGGCCGTGCTGCTGTCCTACGCGAAGATGGACCTCTACGACTCGCTCCTCGAGTCGGACCTGCCGGACGATCCTCTTCTGGTCGATGACCTCGTCCGCTACTTCCCGGGGCCGCTGCGGAAGGAGTATCGGGACGCGATCCGGTCGCACCGGCTGCGGCGCGAGATCATCGCGACGACGGTGACCAACAGCATGGTCAACCGCGTCGGCTGCGCCTTCGTTGCCGAGATGGAGGAGAGGTCCGGCCAAGGCGCTGCGGCGGTGGCGCGCGCATACGCGGTGGTGCGGGACGTGTTCGGCTTGCGCCGGCTCTGGGCCGCGGTCGAGGAGCTGGACGGCAAGGTGCCGGCGGCGCTCCAGAATGCGATGCTGCGCGAGACGCAGCGGCTGATCGACCGCGCCGTCGTCTGGTTCCTGCGCAATTGCCCGCAACCGCTCAATGTCAGCGAGACGCAGCAGGCCTTCGCGCCCGGCGTAGGCCGCCTCGCTGCGCGGATCGCCGAGATGATCTCGTCGGAGAGCCGCGCCGTCGTCGGCGCCCGCGCGGCCGGCTACACGCGCCAGGGCGCGCCGATGGACCTGGCGAGCCGGCTTGCCCAGCTCACGCAGCTCTCGCCGGCGATGGAGATCGTCCGCATCGCGCAAGCCGGGAAGCGCGACGTCATCGAGGCCGGCCAGGCCTATTTCGGCCTGGGCGAGCGCGTCGGGTTCGATTGGCTGCGCAAGATGGCGCTAGCGATGCCGCGCGACACGCATTGGCGGGAGATGGCGGCGCAGGCGATCGTCGAGGACCTCGTCGCGACCCAGGCGGAGCTGGCGCAGCGCTTGCTGCAGCGCGGTTCGGGCGAGCGCGCCGTCGAGGCGTGGCTGGCTGCGCGCGGAGCGGACGCGGCGCACGCCCTGGCGCTGATCGACGAGATGCGTCGGCAGGAATCGGCAATGGATTTCGCGATGCTGGCCGTCGCGAACCGGACCCTGCGCGGCCTTCTCGCGGCGGCGTGAGCCGCCGCGCGCCGCCGCTTCAGGGCGGCGGCAGGTCCTTGTCCGGATCGGAAGGGCCGTGAACGTTGCCCTCGCGCGGCAGCACGATGTAGATGCGACCGAGCTTGTCGCGGTCGCGGCAATAGACCAGCACCTCGTCCTTCGACCGGTGCTTGCGCCAGAAGCGCTCGCTGCACCCGATGGCGCGGTGGCGGAAGAGCAGCTTCTGCACGTCCGGGCGGTCCTTCGACTCCCAGCTTCCCGGGAATTCGTCCGCCTGGCCGGCGCCGGCGTCCGGGACGGCGACCGCAAGGAACGCAGCGGCAAGGAGGAGGATGATGTGCGTGCGCATGCGCCAGACCATGGCTGCGGCGGCACGCGCGGTCAACCCGCAGTTCCCGCAACCCGAACCGCGCCGGCGCGCGGCGTCAATGCCTGAAGTGGCGCAGGCCTGTCGTGACCATGGCCAGGCCAGCCGCGTCCGCTGCGGCGATCACGTCCGCGTCGCGCATCGAGCCGCCGGGTTGGATCACAGCCGTCGCTCCTGCCGCTGCGGCGGCGAGCAAGCCGTCGGGGAAGGGGAAGAACGCGTCGGACGCGACGACGCAGCCGCGCGCGGGGCTGGCGGCCAATCCGGCGGCCTTGCCAGCCTCCTCCGCCTTCCAGGCGGCGATGCGCGAGGAGTCGACTCGGCTCATCTGGCCGGCGCCGATGCCGACCGTGGCGCCGTCCTTCGCCAGGACGATAGCGTTGGACTTGACGTGCTTGGCGACGCGGAATGCGAAGATCAGGTCGCGGCGCTCGGCCTCGCTCGGCGCGCGCTTGGTCACCACCTTGAGCTCGCCCGCCGATGCCCTGCCGAAGTCGCGAGTCTGGACGAGGAGCCCGCCGGCCACCGAGCGCACGGTCATGCCTCGGTCGGCACGGTCGGGCAGCGTGCCGGCGTCGAGCAGCCGCAGGTTGGTCTTGCCCTTCAGGACGTCGAGCGCCTCGGGCGAGAAGCCCGGCGCGATCACGACCTCGAGGAACAGCTTTGCAAGCCGCTCAGCCGTGGCGCGGTCGAGCGCGCGGTTCGCGGCCACGATGCCGCCGAAGGCGCTGACGGGATCGCAGGCGAGCGCGCGCTCGTACGCCGACGCCAGGTCGCCGCCCTCGGCCACGCCGCACGGGTTGCCGTGCTTGATGATGGCGATCGCCGGGGCGTCGAATTCTGCCGCCAGCTCATAGGCGGCGTCGGTATCGCCGATGTTGTTGTACGAGAGCTCCTTGCCCTGGAGCTGGGCGGCGCGCGCGACGCCGGGCCGCTGGGTGCCGTCGACGTAGAGAGCTGCCGCCTGGTGCGGGTTCTCGCCGTAGCGCAGTGTCTGGCGCAGCGTGCCGACGGCAGCGAAGGCGGGAGGGAATGCCGGAGCGTCGCCGGGGCCGGAGAGGGCGCCGGCGGCCCAGGCCGCGATCGCTGAATCGTAAGCGCCGGTGTGCGCGAAGGCCGCAGCGGCCAGCCTGCGGCGCAGCGCCAGCGACGTCCCGCCGCTCGCGGCCAGCTCCGCGAGCAGCGCGGGGTACTGGTCGGTGCTGGTGACGACAGCGACGTCGCCGTGGTTCTTGGCGGCGGCGCGGATCATGGCCGGACCGCCGACGTCGATGTTCTCGACGCAGGTCTCCGCGTCGGCGCCGGAGGCGACCGTTGCGGCGAACGGGTAGAGGTTGACGACGACGAGGTCGATCGTGGCGATGCCGGCGCGCTCGATGGCAGCCATGTGGGCGTCGTCGGCGCGGCGCGCGAGGATTCCGCCGTGGATCGCCGGGTGCAAGGTCTTGACGCGGCCGTCGAGGATCTCCGGGAAGCCCGTATGGGCCGAGACCTCGACGACCGGGAGCTTCGCCGCGGCGAGCGCCTTGGCGGTGCCGCCGGTCGAGAGCAGCGTGACGCCGCGCGCGTGCAGCGCCTGCGCCAGCTCGACCACCCCGCTCTTGTCGGAGACGGACAGCAATGCGCGGCGGATCGGTCGGTGGTCCGCGACGGGAAGCTGCTTCGGCGCTGGGGCGGACATGGCATTGACCCTGTGCTGCGGGATGGCGCGACATGCCGTGGCCGCGCCCTGCCCGTCAAGGCGGCATGCTGTCCGAGGGGGCGATCCATGGGGGGCGATCCACGGGGCTTATCCCAAGGGGGGGCGGGGCACCCGGAGGTGCCGCCTCAGATCGCGCTTGCCGCGCGCGCCTGCGGAGCCGCGTCGTCGCGGCGGAACTCCGGCACGAGCTCGTGGATGAGCCGCATCGCTGCCGCGTCATTGCCGGCCCGCGCCGCCTGCTCGAGCCGGTCGAGGCCACGCGCCAACGTCGCCAGGCTGAGGGTGCGCGGTGCACCGAGGAGGATGCCAGCGCGCTCCGTCGGCACCAGCGTCTCTGTGGCGTGGAACAGCTCTTCGTAAAGCTTCTCGCCCGGGCGCAGGCCGGTGATCTCGATCTTGATGTCGATGTTCGGGCGCAGCCCGGCGAGCCGGATCATCTGCTGCGCCAGGTCGAGGATGCGGACCGGCTCGCCCATGTCGAGCACGAAGATCCCGCCGCGCGGCGGCGCGCCGGTGCCGCTGCGCAGGCCGAGCGCCGTCGCCTGGAGCACGAGCTCGACCGCCTCGCGCACGGTCATGAAGTAGCGCGTGACCTCCGGGTGGGTGACGGTCAGCGGTCCGCCCCGCGCAAGCTGGCGCTGGAACAGCGGCACCACGGAGCCAGTCGAGCCCAGCACGTTGCCGAAGCGTACGGTGACGAAGCGCGTCCCGTCGGGCTTTCCCTGGTCGCCGGCGTCGAGCGCCTGGCAATAGGCCTCGGCCAAGCGCTTCGTGGCGCCCATGACGCTGCTCGGGTTGATCGCCTTGTCGGTCGAGATCAGCACCATGGCCGCGACGCCGGCGGCGCGGCAGGTCTCCGCCATGATGCGGGTGCCGACCGCGTTGGTCAGCGCGCCGTCGGCCGGGTGCGCCTCGATGATCGGCACGTGCTTGCGCGCGGCCGCGTGGAACACGATCTCTGGCCGCTCCTCCTGGATCAGGGCCTCGACGCGGACCCGGTCGCGCACGTCGGTCAGGACGCCGCGCCGCGACAGGCGGGGAGACCGTTCCGCCATCTCCAGGTCGATGCCGTAGAGCGCGAACTCGCTGTTGTCGCAGAGCACGAGGCGGGCCGGCCCGGCCGCGGCGATCTGGCGCGCGAGCTCGCCGCCGATCGTGCCGCCGGCGCCGGTCACCAGCACGCGCCGGCCGGCGACCGTGGCGACCATGGAGGCGCGGTCGAGCACCGTCTGCGGCCGGCCGAGCAGGTCCTCGATGGCGATCGGGCGGACGAGCGGCGTGCCGCCCTCGGCATGGTCGTGGTCGCGATCGGCCTGGCGCAGCTCGCCGATCTGCGGCATGCGTGCCACCGTGAGGCCGAGCGAATCTGCCTGCGACACCAGGCGCCGCAGCGCCGGCGGGTCCATGTGCTGCCGCGTCAGGATGATCTTTTGGGGCGCTTCGCCGCGAGCCCGCAGGTGCGCGACGACGAGCTCGAGCTCGGCCGGCGTGCCGAGCACGCGGACGCCGCGGATGCCGCGCCCGACGCGCATCTCCTTCTCGTCGAGCAACCCGACCACGCGGTAGCCGGCATTGGCGTCGCGCGCCATGTGACGGATGAACTGGTCCGCCTCGTCGCCGACGCCGAGCAGGAGGACGGGGATCTGGTCGCGCCGCGCGCGCGCCAGCGGGTTATATGCGCCCTTGTCGCGGATCACGCGGTAAAGGACGCGCGGACCGGCGAGCAGCAGGATCAGCAGCACCCAGTTCACCAGGAGCGCGGTGCGCGGGATGCTGTCGAGCCGGGTGAGGAAGAACATCGCCGGCGTGAACAGCACGATGGCGGCCGTCACGGACTTCACGATCGCGAGCAGGTCGTCGATCGACGCGTACCGCCAGATGCCGCGATAGAGCCCCATGAACCAGAAGACCGCGGCGGCCGTCGCCGTGAACAGAGCTGTGCCGACCGTCATGTCGTCGCCGAGGCGCACGTTCAAGATCCAGCCGAAGCGGAGCTGGTAAGCGATCGCCACGGACAGGCCGAAGGACAGCGCGGCCATCACCACGTCATGAACGAAGGCGAGGGCCGGCTGGTTGAGTCGGAGCAGCCAACGATAGCGGCGCAGGTCGGACAGCAGGGACATGGCTCGGATCGGCGGGCCGGCCCGGAAGGGCGCAAGCGGGCGCGCGGACCATAGCACGATGGCCGCGCGAGGCGAGGGCTTTCGGGCGCGGCGCTAGGCGCGGCGCGGTCGCGCGGTGGCCATCCAACGGAGCAGTGCCGCGACGAGCACGGAGGCGGCGGCGAGGCAAGCCCAGCGTGCCCAGGGATGGCCGAGCACCGGTGCCGTCTCCGCGGCGATCGAAAGCC
This sequence comes from Alphaproteobacteria bacterium, assembly GCA_016793965.1. GTDB lineage: Bacteria > Pseudomonadota > Alphaproteobacteria > JAEULF01 > JAEULF01 > JAEULF01. Next base: position 6,437 of record JAEULF010000307.1, read on the forward strand.
CGACGAGCGCGCCGCCCGTGGCGAGGACGCGTCCTGCCACGGCGGCGTGCGACCATCCAGCTTGCACGGCGCGCTGGTAGAAGTGGCTGCGATGGGCCTCCCAGACCCGCTCGCCGCGCGCCGCGCGCCTGAGGATCGTGATGGTGGCGTCGGCGAGATAGTACAGCGGCAGGATCACCGCGGCTGCCCACATCCCTTCTTGCGCGAGGGCAAGCAGCAGCCAGCCGAGCAGGTAGCCGAGCGGCACGGACCCGACGTCGCCGAGGAAGATGCGCGCGGGATGCCAGTTCCAGGCGAGGAAGCCGAGCGCCGCGCCCGTGATCGCTAGGCCGAGGAGGAAGGGGCTCTGCGCCCCGGCGAGGCCGTAGCCGAGCGCCGTCGCGCCGGCGGCGATCGCGAGCGTCTCGCTGCCGGCGATGCCGTCGATGCCGTCCATGAAATTGAACAGGTTGAGGAACCACAGCCAGGTCACGAATGCTGCCGCCGCGTCGAGCCAGGGCGGCAGAAGGCCCTGCGCGAAGGGCCGCGCCGGGTCGAGCAGCAGGGCGACGCCGGCTGCGGCGGCCACCGCGTGCGCCAGCAGGCGCGAGAAGGCAGGCAGGCCGCGCAGGTCGTCGATGAAGGACAAGGCGGCGAGGCCGAGGCCGAGAGCGAGAAGCACGGCCGCGGGAAGCGGCGCCAGCCAGCCGAGCGCGATCAGGACGCCGCCCGCGGAGGCAACCGCCGCGAGGACGGCGATGCCCCCGCCGCGCGGCGTCGGCGCCTTGTGCGAGCTGCGCTCGTTCGGGCGGTCGAGCACTTGGCGGCGCAGCAACCAGCGCCGCACGCCGCCGGTGAGCGCGGCCGTGGCGAGCGCGGCGGCGGCCACGATGGTCGCGTCGCGCAGCAGTCCGGACCAGCCGAGGCCGGCGGGCGCCATGTCCATCGCGCCCTCCTATCGGCCTTCGCGCTGCAGGGCCCAGCGGATGCGGGCGCCTGATCCGCGCAGCGCGCCGGTGACCACGACCTGGCGGCATTTCGTCGGCTCGCCGTCGTCGCCGAGATAGATCGAATCGGCGATCTCCGTCGTCCCGTCCGCTGCGCGGAAGCGCCAGCCCGCACCGCTCGGCGCGCGCATCAGCACCGCCTTGCCGCCGTGGGTCGTCGTCGTCTGGACGCTCGGGTGCAGGTGGAAGCGCAGCGCGTAGGCGCGCCCGCCCGACCCCGCGAGGATGTCCTCGCCGCGCAGGTCGTCGCCGTCGCTCGACAGGAACAGGCGCCGGCGGTGGATCAGGCCGTGGCTCTGGCGGTAGCCGTCATGGCTCGCGTCGAGCCAGGTGCAGCCCTCCGCCTGCTCGCGCTGGCAGACCACGAGGCGCGGCCGGCGCCCGATGCCGCCCTCGGCCTGCACCTCGGCGCTGTTGGTGTCGTCGACCACCAGCGTCGAATGCGCCGCGGTCGCGCGCTCGACTCGGCGCCAGGTAGCGCTGGCGCCGAGATGGGCGCCGCAGTTCACGATGACGCGGTCGCGCCCGTTCGACAGCTCGAAGGAGAGCGAGCCGGCATGGGTCCGCTGGTCGAGGCCCTGGCGCGGGATCATGCCGCAATCGAGCAGCAGGACGCTGCGGCCGGATTGCAGGCGCTGGAAGCCGCTGTGCGGCGCCTGCGGCGGCGGCTTGCCCCTGGCGTCGGCATCCGCGAGAAGGCGGTCGAGCTGCGCCGCGTCCTCGGCGCGCGTGCCGTTGAACAGGCACAGCCGGCCGTCGCCGTGACGGAAGAAGCGCAGCATCGGAGCGAGGCGGTCGATAGCGGTGCGCAGCGCGCTCGGCGCCTCCTCGCCGGCCGTGCCGAGCGCCGCGCGGATGTCCACGAGGTGGCGCAGCGCTTCCATCTGCGCGGCGGGCGAGCGCTCGACATGCCCGCCGTCCGGCAGCACCTGCGCCTTGATCTCCGTCTCGAGCAGTGCCAGGCCGCGCGCCGCGCGGTCGCCGCCGCTCGGCAGCGCGAGGCTCGCCAGCACCAAGCCCTTGATCGCCGTCAGCAGGTCCGAGCCGACGACGTCGGAGGGAAGGCAGCGTGCGAGATGCCTGGACTGGCGCGCCAGGCTGCCGAACATCTGGGCGCGGAAGGCGGGATCGGCCCCCTCGCAGAGGAACGCCTGGTGGCCGACCCAGGCGCTCAGGCGGGCGCCGAGGATCTCCGGCGCCCAGGCGAGCGGCGTCCAGCTCTCGTGGCCGATGATCCAGTCGCAGACGAGGTCGCGTGCCAGGCGCTGCGCTTCCGGGCTGCCGACAGCCGCAAGGTCGCGCAGCCAGCCGAAGCCGTGGAAGGCGGCGAGCCATGCGGCGCTCGCGCCGGCCGGAGCCCAGTCGAGGCGCTGCACGAAGCGCGCCCCCGGCGGCCGCGCGGCGGCGTCGAGCGGCCGGACGGCGATCGCCTGGCCGGCCAGGACGAACCGTCCGGCGAGGATGCCCGCGCCGCGGGCGCCGACGCCTGCGATCGAATCGACGGGCAACGGCCGCAGCGCGCGCGGC
>JAEULF010000219.1 GCA_016793965.1 Alphaproteobacteria bacterium
AAGCTGACGCTGGAGCCGGCCAAGGGCGGTGCGGCCGAGACGCTCGACTGCGACGTCGTCCTGGTCGCCGTGGGGCGCAAGCCCTACACCGAGGCGCTTGGCCTCGACTCCGCCGGCGTCAAGCTCGACGCCCGCGGCCGCATCATGGTGGACAAGCACTTCAAGACCTCGGCGGACGGCGTCTACGCCATCGGGGACGTCATCGACCAGGGGCCGATGCTCGCGCACAAGGCCGAGGACGAGGGCATGGTCTGCGCGGAGATGCTGGCGGGCCAGTCAGGCCACGTCGATTACGACAAGGTTCCCGGCATCGTCTACACGTGGCCCGAGGTCGCCTCGGTCGGCAGGACCGAGGAGCAGCTGAAGCAGGCCAGCGTCGCGTACAAGTCCGGCAAGTTCCCGTTCATGGCCAACAGCCGTGCGCGCGCCAACGGCGGCATCACGGACGGCTTCGTGAAGATCCTTGCCGACGCGGCGACCGACCGCGTGCTCGGCGTGCACATCATCGGGCCGGACGCGGGCACCTTGATCCACGAATGCGTCGTCGTCATGGAGTTCGGCGGCGCCGCCGAGGACATCGCCCGCACCTGCCACGGCCACCCGACGCTGGCCGAGGCGGTGAAGGAGGCGGCGCTCGCCGTCGACGGCCGGCCGATCCACATCTGAGCCCGCGCAATTGAGCCCGCGCAATTGAGCCACGACATCACGTTCCACCCGATCGCCGCCGACGAGCTGCAGCGCTTCGTCTTCGAGGTTCTGCTCGATCCCGGCATCGCGGAATCGCGCGCGGCGGAAGTGACCGAGGACCCGGAGAAGCGCCGGGCGCTGATCGAGCTCTACGAGCAGCTGCACGGCGTCGAGCAGGACGTCATCCTGGGCAAGGAGCCCTTCGCCACGCTGTCCCTCGGCATCGCCGGCGTCGCGGGCTTCCTGCACCCTTACTGGTACGTGCGCGGCGCCGCGGTCAGCTTCCTCGCGGAGCTCGACGAGGAGGGGTTCGGGCCCTTCCTGGTCTCGCTGCGCACGCTCACGCCCCGGCGCTACCGCGGCGTCGACGACAAGGCGCCCGGCCGCATCCGCGAGAACTTCGCCGGCGGCGGGCTGATCGAGCACCGCAAGCTGCCGGGGCTGCAGCAGCGCCTGATCGACGATGACGAGGGCTCGCCCGTGGGCGAGGTCTTCGACGCCGAATCCCTGGAGTGCCTGGAGGCCGCCGTCGACTACGCGATCGCGCACAAATGCGGCCTGATCGAGGCGTCCGAGCTAGTGATGCCGAGCGAGGACGAAGCCTTCACCGACATCGACAACCTGCGCGCCTGGCATCTCGGCAACGTCGACGACGAGACGAACGCGCGCCAGGCTTGACGAAGGGCCCCACCCCGACCCTCCCCGTCGCGCCAGCGATGGGGAGGGTCGGGGTGGGGCATCGCGCATGCTCGCTCTCACCCGCCGCGCTTGGCCAGCGGGTGGTGCGCGCGCACCAGCTGCTCCTTCGCCCCGTCGACGACATGGGTGTAGATCTGCGTCGTCGCGATGTCGGCATGGCCGAGCAGCTGCTGCACGACGCGCAGGTCGGCGCCGTTGCCGAGCAGGTGGCTGGCGAAGGCGTGGCGCAGCACGTGCGGCGAGACGCGCTTCGGATCGATGCCGCCCTTGGCCGCAAGCCGCTTCAGCAGGGCCAGCACGGCCTGGCGGCCGATCGGCTGCGATCGCGCGGCGCGCCAGGTGCCGGGGAAGAGCCAGGGCGAGCTGCTTCCCTCGGGCAGCGAGCGCGCCCGCAGAGGCAGCCAGGCGGCGACGGCGGCGCGCGCGGCATCGTTCAGCGGAACGAGCCGTTCCTTGTCGCCCTTGCCGCGGACGATCAGCGTCTGCGGATCGCGCTGCAGGGCAGCGACCGGCAGCCGGCAGAGCTCGCTGACCCGCATGCCCGAGGCATAGAGCAGCTCGACGATCGCCGTCGCGCGGGCGCGCGGGAAGCCTTCCTGCAGGCCGTCCGCCGCGCTCAGCAGGGTCGCGACCTCGCCCTCGCTGACGATCTTTGGCAGCGGCCGGCCGAGCCGCGGCCCGTCGACCGTGCCCGTCGGGTCGTCGCGACGCAGGCCGTCGGCAACCAGGAAGCGGAAGTACTGGCGCAGCGCGGATAGGCGGCGCGCCTGGGTGCGCGAGGTCAGTCCGGCGCGCTCCGCCTCGCCGAACCAGGCGCGCACCGCCAGAGTGTCGGCGGCGGCGAGCGTCAGGCCGCGCCGGCCGCAGAAGGCGGCGAACTGCAGCAGGTCCCGCCGGTAGGCCGCGCGCGTGTTGGCGGCCGCGCCGCGTTCGGCAGCCAGGGCGTCGAGGAAGAGATCGAGCGTGCGGTCGCGCGGCGCTGCGGCCGGGTCGCCGGGGCCTTCATGCGGCTTCGCGGCCGTCTTCGGCCCGACTGGTGGCTTGGCTGGCTGCATCCGCGGTCCCTCCGGCCGCCAGCATCCTAGCGCAGTCCTGCGCGCATGGTTAACGCGTTCAGCTTCTCTTCAGGGCGACCGCGGCGACGCCGGCGCCGACGAGGACGGTGCCGCCGATCCGGTTGACCCAGCGGAGCACCGCCGGGCGCCGGATCGTGTCGCGCGCCCGGCTCGCGAGCGCCGCATAGAGCGCGGCATTGGCTCCGGCCATCGCCAGGAACGTGGCGCCGAGCGCGACGGCCTGCGGCGGCAGCGGCATCGTCGCGTCCATGAACTGCGGCAGGAAGGCGACGAAGAACACGATGCCCTTCGGGTTGAGCGCGGTGACGGCGAAAGCATGGCCGAGCATGGCGGCGGCGCGCCGGGGCTGCGCGTCCGGCAGGGAGTCGGCTGCCACCGGCGCGCGCCAGAGGCGGATGCCGAGATAGACGAGATAGGCGGCCCCCGCCCACTTGAGCAGCGTGAAGAGCGTCGCCGAGGCGGCGAGCAGAGCGCCGAGCCCGAGCAGCGAGAGCGTCATCGCCGTGAAGTCGCCGAGCATGACGCCGACCACCGTGCTCCAGGCCGACCGCCGTCCTTCGGCGATGGCATAGGAGACCACCAGGGTCACCGTCGGCCCAGGGATCGCGAGCATGATGCCTGCGGCAGCGACGAAGCTCAGCCACGCATCCAGCGCCATCGGGAACCTCCGATCAGGAAGGAATCCCGCTTAGCCACGCGAGCGGCAGGGCCGTCAAGGTCGAATGCAGCGCGACTTACTGCAGGCGGTGCGCCTGGAAGCTCGACTGGGTCTCGCCGGCAGGCTCGCGCTCGACGGCGAAATAAGCGCCGACGAGCTGGTCCCAGGCCGGCGCGCCGTCGACCAGGGCCATCAGGCCGTCGATCAACTGCGCGGCGGCGGCATGCATGGCTTCCTGGCCGGGCGCCCAGGCGTTCAGAAGCGCGGCAGATTGCGCCGCATCGAGCAGGATCGCCTCCGCCGGCTCCGACCATGCCGCAGCCTCGGGCAAGGGCGCGGCGTCTGCGGATCCTGTCCGCAGGATCGCGCGCTGCGTCCGTGCGTCAAGGCGCGCGCGCAGGCGCATCTCGAGATCGCGCTGGGCGGCGTAGCCCGCCTCGGTGCCGATGAGCTCGTGCAAGTAGCCCAAGGCATGGCCGATGGCGTTCACCGTCTCGGCCGGCGTTGCGCGCTCCAGGCTGCGTATGATCGCCCGGTCGGCGACGGCCTCGGCGAGCGGTGTCGGTTCATGGTTGCGCATCGTGCGCCTCCCGGCGGGCTTGAGGCCCGTCCCCCCAGATCGGCCGCGCGCCCTCGGTGCACCAGCGCACCGTGCCGCGACCACGCCACCATGCACGCCAGGAACGGGTCGCGCGCAGTGACCGGCGGCACACGCCACGCGGGAAGCCGCGGTCGGCCGAGATCAGCCGCCGTGGCGCTGCGCCTTGTAATGGTCTGCGAGCGCGTCGCGTCCGAAGTCGGCGGTCAGGTCCCGCCAGACCGCGTGAACGTGGTTGGCCCCGTTCTGCGTGTTGTCATGCTCCACCAGCGTCGTCGGGCCGTGCAGGCGGAAATAGTGCGCTTCGCCGGGCTCCGCGCCGCCGGCCCAGGCGAAGCGCAGCGCGTCGAAGCCGCCCTGCCGGATCCGGGCCGTCTGGCGTTGCGCCAGGTCGGCCTGCAAATGGCCGAGGAAGCCTTCGACGATCGCGGCGGCGCGCGCCTTCAGCTCCGCAGGCAACGTGCCGAGCGCGACGCCGCGCGGCGCTCCGATCTCCCGCTCGCGGCCAGGGCCGGCGACGATGTCGCCCATCGACCGGTCGGCAATGACCGCGACGGCGCGCGCGCGCGCGTCGAGCCCGCGCAGCACCGCGCGGGCGTGGTCCTCCTCCGCCCCCCAGAGACGGAACCCGGCATGCTGGCCGCGGCGCACATTGGCCGGGTTGGCGCCGAAGAACGCCGGCGTGACGGCGATCGCCTCGGGCCCGGCGAGCGTGAAGTTGAGCGACAGGTGGTGCCCCTCGAAGCGGAAGCCCCAGGGAAAGGCGCCGGGCGTGCCGAAGACGGCGAGCACGTAGTTGTCGGGGTCGCGCCACTCGCCCTCGCTCTCGCGCAGCACGCCCTCCAGCCGCACGACGCCGTCGACGCGCGCCAGCCCCGCATCGGACAGGGCAGCGCCCAGCAGCGCCCGGGCGGCGCGACGCTGCGGCGGGTCCATCTGGCGCAGCGGCAGGCCGGCGCGCGCGCGCGGCACGTAGTGCCAGTTCTCCCGCTCGCCGCCGGGGAAGGCCAGGAGCGCGCGCGGCCGCTGCGCCGCCGTCAGCGCCTCAAGGAAGTCGATCGCGCGCGCTGCGATGGAAGCGGCGGGCGCCCCTTGCGCCCGAAGTGCGCCCGGTGCCGCGAGCCCTGCCGTCGCCGCCGCAGCAGCGGCCAGAAGGCCGCGGCGGCTCAGCGCGTCGCCGCCGCCGACTGCGGCATTGCGATGGCGACCTGCAACCGCGTGGCGATGCTCATGCCCGTGCCCGTGCCCGTGCCCGTGCTCGTGCCCGTGCGCATGCCCGTGCGCATGCCCGTGCGCATGCCCGTGCGCATGATCGTGCGGCCCGTGGTCCCCGTCATGCGGCATCGCGGCCCCTCAGCCTTCTGTCAGGCGGCGAGCCTAGCATCCGTCGCGGCCGGCACGGCTTCACACGCTCGCGAGGAAACCCATCAGGGCTTCGTTGAACTCGTTCGGGCGTTCCACGTTGCCGACATGCGCGGCACCCTTCAGCACGACCATCTTGGCGCCGGGAATGCGGCTGCGGATCGCCTCGGACGCCGCGACGGGCGTGCCCTGGTCGAGCTCGCCCGGCATGACCAGGACCTTCGTCTTGATGCCGGCGAGCTTCTCCGTGAGGTCGAGCCCCTGAATCGCGCGGCCGCTGCCGATGAAGCCATGCGCCGGCGTCCGGCGGATCAGGCCGCGCACCCAATCGACGGTGATCGGGGCGCTCTGGACGAATCCCGGCGTGAACCAGCGGCCGATCGTCGGCTCGACCTGGGTCTCGATGCCGCCGGCGAGCACGGCGTCGATCCGATCGTCCCACATCTTCCGCCCGTTCGCGTCGATCCGGCTGGTCGAGCTGCAGATGGCGATGGCCTCGACCTTCGCGGGATGCCGCAGCGCCATCATCTGGGCGATCATGCCGCCGATCGACAGGCCGACGAAGCGGACCTTCTCGATGCCGAGATGCTGGAGCAGCGCAGCGGCGTCGTCCGCCATCTTCTCCAGCGTGTAGGGCTCCTTCGGCGCGCCGCTCTTGCCGTGGCCGCGCAGGTCGTAGCGCAGGACGGCGTAGCGCTCGGTCAGCAGCGGCAGCTGGTAGCCCCAGATCTTCCGGCTGGTCGCCAGGCAATGGGCCAGCACCACGACGGGCGCGCCCTTCACGCCGTCGTAGCGGTAGGCGATCCTCGCTCCGTTCGCGTGGATTTTCATTGGTGCCACTCCTCCCAGGTCGCCCGTCCGACTCTAGGACGATGCGCCCGCGAGGGGAAGGAGGCGCTCAACTCGCGCGCAGCTGCAGGGCGAGCCGGATCAGTTCCGCGAGGTTGCGGGCACCCATGCGCTCCATGACCCAGGCGCGGTAGATCTCCACCGTGCGCGCGCTGATGCCGAGCCTGACCGCGATCTCCTTGTTGGGCAGGCCGTCGACGACCAGGTCCATGACCTGGCGCTGGCGCTGCGACAGGGTCGCCGCCCGGGCGGCGATCTCGGATGCCTGCGCGCGCGCGGCGCGCTGCCGTTCCTCCAGGTCCAGCGCATCGCGGACGGCGCCGAGCAGGCGCTCCTCCTTGTAGGGCTTCTCGATGAAATCGTGCGCGCCGGACTTCATCGCCATGACGGCCGTGTCGATGTCGCCATGGGCGGTGACGACGATCAGCGGCAGGGCACCTGACCGCTCGCGCAGGACCTTCTGCAGGTCGATTCCCGTCATGCCCGGCATCCGCATGTCCGAGACGATGCAGCCGGACAAGCCGCCGTCGAAGCGCGCGAGGAACGCCTCGGCGCTGTCGAAGGTCTGCACGGCCATGCCGGCGCCCTCCAGCAGCGTCTGGAGCGAATCGCGGACGGCGGCATCGTCGTCGATCACGTAGATGCTGCGGTCAGGGTTGCTCGCCGCGGGAATCATCTTGGGTCGCCTCCGGAAGCGTGAAGCGGACGACGGCGCCGCCGCGGCCGCTCTCGATGCGCAGCCGGCCCCCGTGCGCCTCGACGATCGAGCGGCAGATCGACAGGCCGAGCCCGGTACCATGCGGCTTGCTCGAAAGGAAGGGAACGATCCTGCCCTCTTGCTCGGCGGGGAAGCCAGGGCCGGTGTCGCGCACGGCAATCTCCACCATGCCCTCGGGAGCGAGCGTCGCCGTGATCTCGACCAGCCCGGGCGTCGCCCGCGTCTCGTCGATGGCCTCGACGCTGTTGCGCAGGAGGTTGAGCATGACTTGCTGCAGGTGCAAGGGGTCGGCGAGCACTGCTGGCACGTCCGCCGCGATCGAGCTCCGGACGGCGACCCCGCGCCGAACCGACTCCGGCTGCAGCAGAGCGACCGAGTCCTCGACGACCTGCTGCAGCCTCACCGGACGACGGTCGATCGCGCCCTGGCGGATGAAGTCGCGCGTGCGCGCGACGACGTCGATGGCGCGGTCGACCTGGACGACGAGCTTCTCGGCGATCTCCCGCGCCGCGGCGAGGTCGGCCGGATCGCGCCGCATGGTCTGCAGGCAGGCCCGCGCATAGTTCGACAAGGCGGTGATCGGCTGGTTGAGCTCGTGCGCCATCACGGCCGCCGTCTCGCCCATGGTGCTCAGTCGCACGAGGCGGGCCAGGGCCTCCTGCTGCTCGCGCAGCCGGTCGGCCGCGCGGCGCTGCGCCGAGACCAGGCAGCCGAGCGCCAGGGTGGTGACGGACATGGCGAGCATGAGGAGCTGGAAGGCGTTCACCGCCGCCGCGTCCTGCTTGGAGAGCTGCAGCGCGACGACGAGGCCGACCTGGATGACGACCAGGAGGCGCGTCACCCCGGGCAGGCCGTCCCGCGCTGCCGTCCATATGAGCGGCAGGAAAAGGATCCAGAACAGGTGGAACTCGTTGGCGACGTCGAGGGCGAAGACGACCCACAGGGCAGCGGCGGCCGCGGCGACCTGCAGCGTTCCCTCGACCGTCGGCCGCGGCCTCGCCTGCTGCGCCACGGCGACCGTGATGAACGGCGTTGCGACGGCGATGCCGATCATGTCGCCGATCCACATTTTCCCCGCTGCGCGAGCGAAATCGTCCCAGGGCACCAGCCCGGTGCCGGCCAGCAGCCCGACGTAGCCGGTGGCGACGACCAGCGCAGCAGCGCCGGCGACCGCCAGGAGCAGGAAGAGGTCGCGCAGCGCGCCCAGGGCCGGGTCTATGCGCAGCCAACGCAGCAGGGCCGTTGCGGCGAGGGAATAGCTGCCGCCGACGATCGCCGCCGAGGCGATCTCGACGACGAACGGCGCCGGCGATTGGCGCACCAGGATGTCGGCCAGCAGCGGAGCCAGGACCAGGGCCGGCGCGAAGCGCGGCCCGCCGAGGAGGATCAGCGACAAGCTCAGCCCCGGCGGCGGGTTCCATGGCGTGATCCCGAACGGCGCGTAAGCGTGGATGAAGCTGACGTAGTCGAGGAGGACGTAGGCCGCGCAGAACCCGCTGGCCAGCAAAGCGTCGCTTTTGCGCACCAAGAGCCGAACCGCCATGCCGTATCGCTCACCCTCGCGAGTTCCTGCAGGCCTCGCGCCCGGACGGCGCGAGGCCGCCGCGCGACGCGAGATTGCGCCGTCAACGGTCCCTACGCTACTGTATCAGCGCAGCCGCACCTATCGGCGCGCCCGCGCTCGCAGGCCGGGCTGCGGACGGCTGGGTCTGGTTCGGCAGGAATCGAGCCAGGGGCAGCGGGGTTGGCCCGGAGGAGCCGTTCGATGGTGCGTTCCGCATTGCTGGCCGTTGCGCTCTTCGCCTTCTGGGTCGTGCTGTCGGGCTTCTTCACTGCCTATCTCCTGACTGCCGGGGCGTGCTGCGCGCTGCTCATCGTGGCGGTCGCGCGGCGCATGTCCGTTGTCGATTCGGAGGGCTACCCGGTCCACCTGACCTGGCGCGCCATGGCCTATTGGCCGTGGCTGCTGTGGGAAATCGTCAAGTCCGCCTGGGACGTCACCAAGATCATCATGGACCCGCGGCTGCCGATCAGCCCGACCATGGTGCGGGTCAAGGCCGGCCAGCGGACGACGGTCGGGAAGGTGACGTACGCGAATTCGATCACGCTCACGCCGGGAACCATCTCCGTGGACCTCGAGGGCGATGAGATCCTGGTGCACGCGGTGACGCGCGGCGGCGCCGAGTCGCTCGCGGCGGGCGACATGGACCGGCGGGTGACCCGCTTCGAGGGCGCGCCGCGCCAGGCAGCGGCCGCATGATGTTCGCCGCCGCCGCCATAGCGCTCCTGGCAACGATCGCGATGGCGATCGCCCGCGCGATGCGCGGCCCGACCGTGTTCGACCGGACGCTCGCGGCGAACTCCGTCGGCACGGGCGCCGTCCTGCTGCTCGCGGTCGTCGGGTTCCTCGGCGGCCGGCCGGATTTCCTCGACATCGCCATCACCTACGGCCTGCTCAACGCCATCGGCACGATCGCGGTCCTCAAGTTCTTCCGCTACGGCAGCATGGCGGACGCCGGCGACGGGAAGGACGGCGCCCGATGACTGCGGCGCTGCTCGACGGGCTGAGCTGGGCGCTCCTCGTCTCCGGGGGGCTGTTCTGCATGGTCGGCGGCATCGGGCTGCTGCGGATGCCCGACTTCTACACGCGCTGCCACGCCGCGAGCGTCACCGACACGCTCGGCGCCGGGCTCGTCCTTGCGGGACTGGTGCTGCAATGCGACCAGGTCCTGGTCGCGGCCAAGCTGGCGATCATCGGGCTGCTGCTGCTGTTCATCGGCCCGGTGGCGACGCACGCGCTGGCGCGCGCCGCGCTGCACGCGGGCGTCAAGCCGCTGCTCGCCCGCGACGGGGAGGGTGCGCCATCGAAGCCCTGATCAACATGGCGCTGCTGACGATGATGGTCGTCGCGACCTTCGGCATCCTGCGGCTCGGCAACCTGTTCGCGGTCGTCATCCTCGGCGGCATCTACAGCTTCCTCATGGCGACGGTGCTCGTCGTGCTCGATGCCGTCGACGTCGCCATGACCGAGGCGTCTGTCGGCGCCGGCATCTCCACGGTCTTGATGCTGGGCACCCTCTACCTGACCAAGGTTGAGGAGGCGGCGCCGGTCCGCCGGTCGATCCTGCCTTTGCTGATCGCGCTGGGCGTGGGCGCCGTGCTCGCCTACGGCACGTTCGACTTCCCGCCGTTCGGCGTGGCCGAGGCGCCGATCCACCAGCATGTCGTGCCGCGCTACCTCGCGAAGTCGGTCGAGGAGACGATGGTGCCCAACGTCGTCACCGCGGTGCTCGCCAGCTACCGCGGCTATGACACGCTCGGCGAGACGACGGTGATCTTCACGGCCGGCATCGGCGTGCTCCTGCTGCTGCGCGGCGGGCGCAAGGGCGCCGGCGCGCGCGGCAGCAAGGAGGGCGGCGCGTGAAGCACGACCTGATCCTGCGCGTCGGCGTCAAGCTGCTGCTGCCCTTCATGCTGCTGTTCGCCCTGTATGTGCAATTCCACGGCGACTTCGGGCCGGGCGGCGGCTTCCAGGCCGGCGTCATCGCCGCAGCCATGGTCATCCTTTATGCCGTGATCTGGGGCGTCCCGGCCGCCCGCCGCGTCGTACCGATGGGGCTGGTCGAGCGCATGATCCCGGCCGGGGTGCTGATCTACGCCGGCACCGGTGTCATGGGCCTCGCGCTCGGCGGCAACTACCTCGACTACTTCGTGCTGCTGCACGACCCGGCGCACGGCCAGGAATGGGGCATTTTCGCGGTCGAGGCCGGCGTCTTCGTCACCGTGTCCGGGACGATGACGGCGATCTTCTACACCTTCGCGGAGCGCGAACGCTGATGCCCGCGCTCGACGTCGTCATCGCCCATTTCAACCATTGGATCACCGTCGTGCTGATGGTGGCCGGGCTCTACGTCGTCGTGGCGCGCGGCAACATGGTCAAGAAGCTGGTCGGGCTCGGCGTGTTCCAGACGTCCGTCTACCTGCTCTACATCTCGCCCGGGAAGATCTTCGGCGGCACCGCGCCGATCATCGACCCGCGCTTCACCGTCTACTCCAACCCGCTGCCGCACGTCCTGATCCTGACGGCGATCGTGGTCGGCGTCGCCACGCTGGCGCTCGGCTTGGCCCTCGTCGTGCGCATCAACGAGGCATACGGCTCGATCGAGGAGGACGAGATCTTCGGCAAGCCCGACGAGGACGGCGACGGCGGCGGGGAAAGCAGCGGGGTTGGCAGCCGATGACGGCGCATCTCCCGGCGCTCCAGGTCGTCGTGCCGCTCGTGGCGGCGCTGCTTTGCGCGCTGCTGCGCCGGAGCGCGCTCGCCTGGGGCCTGACGCTCGCCGCGTCCTGGGCGACCGCCGCGATGGCCGCGCTCCTCCTGCTCCGCGTCCTCGCCGAGGGGACGATCTCCTACCATATCGGCAGCTGGGAGCCGCCCTGGGGCATCGAGTACCGGATCGACGTCCTCAACGGGCTCGTCCTGCTGCTCGTCGCTGCGGTCGGCGCGGCAATCGCGCCCTATGCGCGCCGCAGCGTCGCCGCCGAGATCGCGGAGGAGAAGCAGGTCTGGTTCTACACCATGTACCTGCTCTGCCTGACCGGGCTGCTCGGCATCGTGATCACCGGCGACGCCTTCAACGTCTTCGTGTTCATGGAGATCTCGTCGCTCGCGACCTATGTGCTGATCGCGCTGGGCAGGGACCGGCGGGCGCTGCTGTCGGCCTACCAGTACCTGATCATGGGCACGATCGGCGCCACCTTCTACGTGATCGGCATCGGCTTCCTCTACACCATGACCGGCACGCTCAACATCGCGGACATGGCGGCGCGCATCGGCGAGGTGCAGTCGACCCGGACCGTGCTGGCCGGCACGGCGTTCCTGACCGTCGGCATCTGCCTGAAGCTGGCGCTCTTCCCGCTGCATGTCTGGCTGCCCAACGCCTATGCCTACGCGCCCTCCGTGGCGACGGCGTTCCTGGCGGCGACCGCGACCAAGGTGGCGATCTACCTGCTGATCCGAATCTACTTCTCGATCTTCGGCGCGGCCTTCGCCTTCGAGGCGCTGCCGATCACCGAGGTCTTCGTCGTGCTGTCCCTTGCCGCCATCCTCGGCGCCTCGACCGTCGCGGCGTTCCAGCGGAACGTGAAGCGCATGCTGGCCTACTCCTCGGTCGGCCAGATCGGCTACATCACGCTCGGCATCGGCCTGGCGAGCCAGCTCGGGCTGACCGGCGGCATCGTGCACATCGTCAACCATGCGCTGATGAAGGGCGCCCTGTTCCTTGCGATGGGCGCCGTCGCCTACCGCATCGGCTCGGTGCGGCTCGACGACATGGCCGGAATCGGGCGGCGCATGCCGCTGACCATGGCCAGCTTCGTCGTCGCCGGGCTGAGCCTGATCGGCAGCCCCGGCACCGTCGGCTTCGTCAGCAAGTGGTACCTGGCGCTGGCGGCGCTGGAGCGCGGCTGGTGGTGGCTGGTCGCGGCGATCCTGCTCGGCTCGGTGATCGCGCTGGTCTACATCGGCCGCGTGGTCGAGGCGGCGTACTTCCGCGCGCCGGCCGCCGCCGCGGCGACGGCCACGGAAGCGCCGCTTTCGCTGCTCGTTCCGACCTGGGTCCTGACCGCCGCCTGCGTCTGGTTCGGCATCGACACCGAGCTGACGGTCGGCATCGCCGCGCGGGCCGCCGCCTTCCTGCTGGGGGCCGGCCCATGACGGCGGAGACCCTCGTCCTCGTCGCCGTGCTGCTGCCCTTCGCGGGGACGGCGCCGATCGCGCTGCTCGGCCGCTGGCCGAACCTGCGCGAGGCCGCGACGCTCGTCACCGCGGCGCTGCTCTTCGCGACCGTGCTGCAGGTTCACGCCGCCGTGGCCGAAGGCGCGCGGCCGGCGACCGGCGCGTTCACGCTGCTTCCCGGGCTCGACCTCGCTTTCGCCGTCGAGCCCCTGGGCATGCTCTTCGCGCTGGTCGCGTCGGGCCTGTGGATCGTCAACTCGATCTACTCGATCGGCTACATGCGCGCGAACAAGGAGCCGCGCCAGACCGCCTTCTACGTCTGCTTCGCGGTGGCGCTCGGCAGCGCCGTCGGCGTCGCCTTCTCGGCCAACCTGTTCACGCTCTTCCTGTTCTACGAGATCCTGACGCTCTCCACCTACCCGTTGGTGGCGCACAAGGCGACGCCGGAGGCCCAGGCGGGCGGCCGCACCTACCTGCTTCTGCTGCTCGGCACCTCGATCGCGCTGCTGCTCCCGGCCATCGTCTGGACCTACGCGATCGCCGGCACGCTCGACTTCGCGCCGGGCGGCCTGCTCGCCGGCAGGATCGACGGGTCCGCCGTCGGCGTGCTCCTGGCGCTGTTCATGTTCGGCATCGGCAAGGCGGCCTTGATGCCGTTCCACCGCTGGCTGCCCGCTGCCATGGTGGCGCCCACGCCGGTGAGCGCGCTGCTGCACGCGGTCGCCGTGGTCAAGGCCGGCGTCTTCTGCGTCGTCAAGGTCGTGGTGTACGTCTTCGGCATCGACACGCTCGCCGGCAACCCGAGCGCGTCCTGGCTGCCCTACGTCGCCGGGGCCACCATCCTGATCGCGTCGCTGGTGGCGTTGCGGCAGGACAACCTGAAGCGCCGGCTTGCCTACTCGACCGTGAGCCAGCTCTCCTACGTAGTGCTCGCCGCAGCGATCCTGACGCCCCTGTCGGCGGCAGGTGCCGCCATGCATATCGCCGCGCACGCGGTCAGCAAGATCACGCTCTTCTTCGCCGCCGGCTCGATCTATACCGCGGCGCACGTCACCGAGATCAGCCAGATGGACGGCATCGGCCGGCGCATGCCCTGGACCATGGGCGCCTTCACGGTCGGCGCGCTGTCGCTGATCGGCCTGCCGCCTTTCGTCGGCTTCGTCAGCAAGTGGTTCATCCTCGATGCGGCGATCGGTGCCGGGAACTCCGTGGCCGTCGTGGTCCTCGTCGCCAGCACGCTGCTGAACGCGGCCTATTTCCTGCCGATCGTCTATGCCGCGTTCTTCCGCTCGCCGCCGGCGGCCAGCCAGGGCGGCCATGACCACGGTCACGCGCATGGCGAGGCGCCGCTTCCGATCGTCATCGCCTTGACGCTGACGGCGCTGGCCACGACGGGGCTGTTCTGGTGGCCGGACGGCGCGCTGGCGCTGGCGATCGCCGTTGGCAAGGGCTAAGGGGGCACGACATGCAGTCGGACGGCAAGACCTATTGGCTCGACCGCAAGGAGAACGTGCGCAAGGTCTATTGGGCCGTCTGGGCAGCCTGCGTCGTCCTGGTGGCGCTCGACCCGTTGGTGCACAAGCATGCCGGTTTCGGCTTCGACGCTTGGTTCGGCTTCCATGGATGGTTCGGATTCGTCGCGTGCGTCGGCCTCGTCCTGGCAGCGAAGGGGCTGCGCCGCGTGCTGATGCGTCCGGAAGACTACTATGATCGCTGACCTTCCGCCGGGCATCGAGCTGATCCTCGGCGCCGCGCTGGTGCCGTTCCTGCGCGGCCGCTTGCGCGGCGCCTGGTTGCTGCTGATGCCGGTCCTGGCGCTAGCGCATGTCTGGAGTCTGCCGGCCGGCGACGCCGGGCGAGTCGCGTTCCTCGGCCAGGAGCTGATCCTGGTCCGCGCGGACAGCTGGAGCCTTCTCTTCGGCACGATCTTCAGCGTCGCAGCGCTTCTGACCGCGATCTACGCGCTGGAGGTCGAGGATTGGGTGCAGCACGCGGCGGGCATGATCTATGCCGGTAGCGCCATAGCCGCCGTCTTCGCGGGCGACTATCTGACGCTTTTCGTGTTCTGGGAGCTGACCGCCGCGTCGTCGGTGTTCCTGATCTGGTCGAGCCGCAATCAGCGCGCCTATCGTGCCGGGTTGCGCTACCTGATCGTGCACCTGGCCTCCGGGATGCTGCTGCTCGTCGGCGCCCTGGTTCACGCGAACGAGACGGGGTCGCTTGCCTTCGGCAAGCTGGGGCTCGACGCACCGGGAGCGTGGTTGATCTTCCTGGCATTCGGCGTCAAGTGCGCATTCCCTCTCCTGCACAATTGGCTGCAGGATGCCTATCCGGAGGCGACGGTAGCCGGCACCGTCTATCTCTCCGCATTCACCACCAAGCTTGCGGTCTATGCGCTGGCGCGCGGCTTCCCCGGCACGGAGATGCTGATATGGATCGGCGCCGCGATGACGGCATTCCCGATCTTCTATGCGGTCATCGAGAACGACCTGCGCCGGGTACTTGCATACAGCCTCAACAACCAACTTGGCTTCATGGTGGTCGGCATCGGCATCGGTACCGAGCTGTCGCTCAACGGCACGGCTGCGCATGCCTTCACGCACATTCTCTACAAAGCCTTGTTGTTCATGAGCATGGGTGCCGTCTTGCTGCGGGCGGGCACGATCAAGGGCAGCGAGCTCGGCGGACTCTACAAGTCAATGCCGTGGACGATGATCTGCTGCGTCATCGGCGCGGCGTCGATCTCAGGCTTCCCGCTCTTCAGCGGCTTCGTCAGCAAGTCGATGATCCTGTCGGCAGCCGGCTACGGCGGGCTGCTGGTTCCCTGGCTCGTGCTGCTCTTCGCTTCGGCAGGCGTGTTCCACCACTCCGGCATCAAGATCCCCTACTTCGCCTTCTTCGGGCACGATTCCGGCATCCGGTGCAAGGAAGCGCCGGCCAGCATGCTGACGGCCATGGGGCTGACCGCTGCGCTGTGCGTCGGCATCGGGGTGTATCCGGCGCCGCTCTACGCTTTGCTGCCCTACCCTGTGGACTATGTTCCCTACACCGGCGAGCACGTGCTGACGCAGTTGCAGCTGCTGCTGTTCTCGGCGCTCGCATTCTCGGTGCTGATGCGCACGGGCATCTATCCGCCGGAGCTGCGCTCGACGAACCTCGATTTCGACTGGCTCTGGCGGGGCCTCGGCGCGCGCTTCCTGCGGGGAGCGACTGTATGGTGGGACGGCTGGGCCGCGCTTGCTCG
>JAEULF010000342.1 GCA_016793965.1 Alphaproteobacteria bacterium
TCGCCGACCGGCGCAAGCTGCTGGAGGACAAGTCGATCCAGCTCGTCACCTGCGCCGCGATCCCGGCCGAGCGCGCGGAGCTCGCGATCGAGGCGATGCAGCACGGCAAGGACTTCATGGTCGACAAGCCGGGCGTGACGTCGCTCGAGCAGCTGGAGATGGTCCGTCGGACGCAGCGCGCCAGCGGGCGCATCTGGTCGGTCGACTTCACCGAGCGCTTCGAGGTGCGCGCGGTGACGCGGGCGAGCGAGCTGGTGCGCGCCGGGGCGATCGGCCGCGTGCTGCAGACCGTCGGCCTGGGGCCGCACCGGCTCAACCTGGGGACCCGGCCGGCCTGGTTCTTCCAGCGCGCGATGTACGGCGGCATCCTCTGCGACATCGCCTCCCACCAGGTCGACCAGTTCCTCTGGTTCACGCAGTCGGCCGATGCGACCATCGTGTCCTCGACCGTCGGCAACCTCGCCAACCCGGCGCATCCCGAGCTCGAGGATTTCGGCGAGATGATCCTGGAGAGCCCGCAGGGCCGCGGCTACGTCCGCGTCGACTGGTTCACCCCGGACGGCTTGCCGACCTGGGGCGACGGGCGGCTCGTCATCATGGGAACCGAGGGCACGATCGAGCTGCGCAAGTACGTCGACATCGCCGGACGGCCGGGCAAGGATCACCTGTTCCTGGTCGACAAGAAGGGCACGCGCCATATCGACTGCTCCGACGCCCCGCTGCCCTACTACACGGACCTCCGGCGCGACGTCTTCGAGCGGACGGAGACGGCGATGACGCATGCCCACTGCTTCAAGGTCTGCGAGCTGGCGCTCAAGGCGCAGGCGCAGGCGCGCCGCGTCGGACGCTGAGGGTCGGGCGCCATGGCCGAGCTCGCGCTGCGCGACGTCGTCAAGTCCTTCGGCTCGTCGACGGTGATCCACGGCGTCAGCCTGGAGGTGCGCGACGGCGAGCTGGTCGTGTTCGTCGGCCCCTCGGGCTGCGGCAAGTCGACGCTGCTGCGCATGATCGCCGGGCTGGAGGAGATCAGCGGCGGCGACCTGCTCATCGACGGCGTGCGCTGCAACGACGTGCCGCCGGCGCGACGCAACCTCGCCATGGTGTTCCAGTCCTACGCGCTCTACCCGCATATGAGCGTGCGCGAGAACCTCGCCTTCGGCCTGGAGAACACGGCCATGCCGCGAGCCGAGATCGACAGGCGCGTCGGCGATGCGGCGCGGCTGCTGCAGATCGAGCCGCTGCTGGAGAGGAAGCCCAAGGCGCTCTCGGGCGGCCAGCGCCAGCGCGTCGCCATCGGGCGCGCGATCACGCGCGACCCGCGCATCTTCCTGTTCGACGAGCCGCTGTCCAACCTCGACGCCGGCTTGCGCGTGCAGATGCGCGTCGAGCTGTCCGCGCTGCACGCGCGCCTCGGCGCCACGATGATCTACGTGACGCACGACCAGGTCGAGGCGATGACCATGGCGAGCCGCATCGTCGTGCTGCGCCTCGGCCGCGTCGAGCAGGTCGGCGCGCCCCTCGACCTCTACAACCGGCCGGCCAACCAGTTCGTCGCCGAGTTCATCGGCTCGCCGCGCATCAACCTGCTGGAGGGCCGCCTGGCGCCGTCAGGCGGCGGGATCCGCGTCGCGGTGCCCGGCCTGGCCGATTGCCTGGCCGACGTCGACGGCGGCGGCGCCGCGGCGGACGAGGCCGTGACGCTCGGCATCCGTCCCGAGCACGTCGTCGTCGGCCAGGGGGGGCTGCGCGCCACGGTCGAGCTTGCCGAGCAGCTCGGCAGCGAGAGCTACGTCCATTGCCTGCTGCCGACCGGCGCGCGGCTCGTGGCGCGGCTGCCCGGCCAGGCGAGCCTGCGGCGCGGCGAGGCCGTGGCGCTCGACCTGCCGGCGCGGCACTGCCACGTCTTCCGGCACGCCGAGGGCCGACCGGCGCTGGCGCGGCTCGGGCCATGAGGGCCACCTGCTTTCGCGAGGGCGGTGGGGCCCTTTGCAATATCGCGATGGGACGCTAGGACATGGCGCGCAAGTGGCGGGTGGCGATCGTGGGAGCCGGCATCGGCGCCGAGCATGTCGCAGGCTTCCAGGCCAATCCGGACGCCTTCGAGATCGCGCTGATCTGCGACGCCAATCTGGAGCGCGCCCAAGCGCTCGCGGCCAAGGCCGGCATCAAGGAGACGCATGGCGCCTTCGACGACGCGCTGCTGGCGCGCAAGGACATCGACGTCATCGATGTCTGCCTGCCGCCCTTCATGCACGAGGCGGCGATCGAGCGGGCGCTCAAGGCCGGCAAGCACGTCGTCTGCGAGAAGCCGCTGGTCGGCTCGCTCGCGGCGACCGACCGGCTGGCGGCGCTCGCCAAGGCGCAAGGCGTCGTGCTCATGCCGATCTTCCAGTACCGCTCGGGCAACGGGTTGCGCAAGGCGCGCCACCTCGTCGCGACGGGCGCCGCGGGCAAGCCCTATGTCGCCTCGATCGAGGCGCATTGGTGCCGCGACATGACCTACTACCAGAACACCTGGCGCGGCCGGCGCGACAAGGAGCTCGGCGGCGTCTTCCTCAGCCATGTCATCCACCATCACGACATGCTGACCCACCTGATGGGCGAGGTGCGCAGCGTCAGCGCGCTGACGGCGATCCGGGTCAACGCCGTCGAGACCGAGGATTGCGCCGGGGCGGTGCTGGCGCTGGGCGACGGCGCCGTCGCCGTCACCTCGGTGACGCTGGGCGCCGCCGGCAACGAATCGCGGCTGCGCTTCTGCTTCGAGAACGTGACGATGACGAGCTGCGCGCTGCCCTACGCGCCGGGCAGGGATCCTTGGACCTTCGAGCCGAAGGCGCCGAAGGATGCCGCTTGGCTCGCCGCCGCTCTGGCCGGGGCGCCGTCCGGCCTGGAGGGGTTCGCCGGCCAGTTCGCGGATTTCCGCCTGGCGCTGGACGGCGCCGCGGCGCCGCCGGTCACCGCCGCCGATGCCCGCCGATCACTCGAATTGGTGACGGCGATCTACCATGCCGTGCGCACGGGAATGCGCGTGGACTTGCCGCTAGCGCCGGATCATCCTGCGTACCAGGGCTGGCTCTAGAATGAGCAGAAGCGACAACAAGACGAAGGGAGAGATCGCCATGCGTATCGGAGTGCGCGCCGCGCTTGCGGCGTTCGTCGGCCTTGGCCTCGCCGGCGCGGCGTCGGCCCAGGAGCTGCGGATCACCTGGTACAACGACGGCAACGAGGGCGAGGTC
>JAEULF010000357.1 GCA_016793965.1 Alphaproteobacteria bacterium
GTAGCGCCTGGCCTCGTGCTCCTCGTTGGCGAAGTACTTGACGGTCTCGTAGTTGAGCAGGCTGTCGATCGCCTTGCTGCTCGCCGCCGTGTCCATCTCGTTCATCTCGCGCCGGAAGCGCGTGCGCCATTCCGACACGAAGACGGACCAGACTCCGTACAGGGCGACCGTCACCAAGACGATCGCAGCGTACGAGATGCCGAACAGGGCCCAGAGCACGCCGCAAGCGAGCATCAGCTCGACCGTCGTCGGCACGACGGAGAGGAGCGTGTAGAAGATCAGCCCCTCGATCGCCTTGGTTCCGCGCTCGATGACGCGCGCCAGCCCGCCGGTCTGCCGCTCCATGTGGAAGCGCATGGACAGCGCGTGCAGGTGGCGGAAGGTGAGCAGCGCGAGCGACCGGACGGCACGCTGCTGCACCTTGGCGAACAGCGCGTCGCGCAGCTCGTTCATCGCCAGCGACAGCACGCGCGCGACGCCGTAGCCGACGATGAGCGCGATGGGCAATGCCGCGAGCAGCGCCGCGTCGCTCGCCGGCGCCCCCGCCGGCGCCCCTGCCGGCGCCTTGGTCAGCGCATCGACCGCCGCCTGGTAGAACAGCGGGATCGTGACCGTGGCCGCCTTGGCCGCCACCAGGCAGCCGAGCGCGCCGACGACGCGCGCCTTGATGCCGAGGCCGGTCTCGGCCTCGCCGCCCACGCCTGAGCCGGCCCCCCGTGCCGGCCAGAGATGCGGAAGGAGGTCCCGGATCGTCGCCCAGGTGCCGCGGCGCCCCATGCCGGGCCCGAGATCGACCGAGGGGCCCGAGGCGAGCCTCGAATGTCCGTGTCCGTGTGCCATGGCCAGAACCTAGCGCGCCGGGCCGGTCCGGGACAGGCCTCCGGTCGTCGACGACGGCAGGTCCGGACGCGCGGGGAGGTCCTGCCCGCGGGCCCTAGATCCCGGCGCCGATCAGCGCCTCGAGCGCCAGGCTCCGGGCTTCCTTGCGCAACCCGACCGCGTTGAGCGCCTGGATCACGACGGCGAGGCCGGCAGGGCTGACATCGGCGAGGTTGCCCTCGCCGACCAGCAGCAGGCAGAGCACCACCGTGGCGCCGAAACGCCGCTCCGACACCGCCGCGGCGAGCGGCAGCAGGAGGTCGCCGTTCGCGCCGGCCGCGGACGGGCTCTTCTCGCGCGCGATCAGCAGCATCTCCCAGGCCGAGGCCGGGATCGCGTCGCCCGATCCCTGCAGCGCCGCGTAGAGCAGGCCGGCGCGCATCGCCGCCTTGTCCTTGTCGCGCGGCGCCAGCTTCGACCACCAGGCCTGGATGTTCGCCTCGGTCAGATCGACCTCGCGCCCCTTGGCGCCGGCGACCCGACCGAGCGACCAGAGCGCCGCCGCGCTCGCCGCCGCCCAGTCGCCGCGCCTGGCCTCGCGCTGGGCGAGGCGCAGCCACTCCATGCCGCGCTCCAGATCGCCCAGCGCGAACATGGCACGGCCGGCGTCCTCTGCGAACCAGGCAAGCTCGGCGCGCGGGTCCAGGCTCGCCAGGAACCCGCGATTGGCGCGGACCGACGAGTAGAAGGTGTCGCTGGCACGCGCGATCTGCCACGCCTTCTGCAGCACGGTCGCCTTCGCGGGCTGCGCCTCCTGCGCCTCCGCGGCGCGATGCAGCAGCGCGCGGCCGCGGGCGCCGCCGTCGCTCTCCGCGATCGACATGGCGCGCTCCAGCTCGGGCTTCTTGAAGTCGAAGGCCTTGTACAGCGCCACCAAGCTGTCGGTGGAGAGCGCGCCTGCAGCCTCGGCGCGCTCCGCGGCGGCGGCGCGCAGCGCCATGTCGGCCGAGCCGATGCGCGCCACGAGCTGCATCATGCCGGGCCGCCGGTCCTGCAGGATCTCGGCTGGTATCGGCAGCTTGGCGTGCTGCAGGAGCCGCAGGTGGAGCGGCGTGGCCGCGATCGGGCCCTCCAGCCGCACGCCCCTGACGCCCATGGAGGCATTGACGGCGCTCGCGAACGTCGCGTCCTCGTCGCCGCTGTCGCGCAGCAGGCCGATGCCGAACTGCGCCTTCTCCATGTCGCCGCGCCGCAGCGCGCAATAGACCGCGACCTTCTGGTAGTAGATCTCGTCGCGCGTCTTCATGAGGTCGGTCACGCGGCCGCACGCGTCGTCCAAGTCGCCCTTGAGCAGAAGGAGGTCGAGGCGGGCGAGGTCGATCGCGGCGTCGGCGAGGCGCTCGGGAATGATGGCGGCCAGGCGCTCGGCAGCGGCGAGCTCGCCCTTGGCGAGCAGGAGCTGGAGCCTCGTCGCGATCAGCTGGGCGCTCGTCCCCTCGCCCTGGGGCGGGGTCGCCGCCGAGAGCAGCAGCCTGGACATCAGGTTCTGCACCGTCGGCGAGCGGCTGCCGATCGGCAGGCGCGGCAGCAACGCCTCGACCAGGGGCCGGCTCATGCCGCGCCACATGTCGATCGGGAACGCCTCCGGGCCGCTGAGCAGCCCGATGGAGGCTGGATCGATCTCCGTCAGGGTCCCGACGCCGACGCCTTGGGGGACGCGCGGGCCGGCGCGCCGCTGCCCCGTTCCATCGCCCTCTCCGCCCCCGGGCACGAGCTGGGGCGCCAGGTTGACGGGCGGGTTGGCCGCGTCAGTCTGCGCGGCGACAGGGTCGAGGCCGCCGGTAACGGCAGCCGCAAGAGCAACGGCGAGGACTCTAGCGCGGGAAACGGTCATCGCTGATCACCGGCTCGACAACGCTCGACGGCGGCGGGATGTCCCAGGTCATCAGGAAAACGTACCCTGCGCCCAGGAGGAGCAGCAGGGCGAGCGGAATATAGAGACAGCCGATCCGCACCGCGGGACCTCGCGCAAGAATGTGACGGGAAGCGAAGGGCGCCCCGGGGGCCCGGCCAAGCTGGTAGCGGCCGATCGGCCGCGCCCGGGCGGCGCGAACCTTAGCGGCGGCCCGGCGCGGTTGCAACGGTGCCAGGCCCGACGCATCATCCGGCGTCCGACACAGCGTGGCCATCATGCTCGATCTTGCCGCCCCCAAAGCCGCAGCGCCGTCGCAGCAGGCTGCCCCCTGCACCATCGCCCTCGTCGGGCTGATGGGCGCCGGCAAGAGCTGCATCGGCCGCCTCTTGGCCGCGCACTACCATCTGCCCTTCGTGGACGCCGATGCGGAGATCGAGGCTGCCGCCGGCTGCTCCATCAGCGAGATCTTCGAGAAGCACGGCGAGCCGTATTTCCGCGAGGGCGAGCGGCGCGTCATCGCGCGCCTCGTGAACGGACCGCCGATCGTGCTCGCGACCGGCGGCGGCGCGTTCATGAACGCGGAGACCCGGGCGCTGATCAAGGAGCGCGCGATCTCGGTCTGGTTGCGCGCCAGTCTGGACGTCCTGGTGCGCCGCACCGCCCGCCGGACCCATCGCCCGCTCCTCAAGGGCGGCGAGCCGCGCGAGATCCTGGCCAACCTGATCGCCCTCCGCTACCCCATCTACGCGGAGGCGGACGCCGCCGTGGACAGCGAGGACGTTCCATCCGACGCGACGGCTCAGCGCGCCGTTGCCGCGATCGAGGCGGTCCGGGCCGCGCGCGGCGCGGTGCCGACGGGCAAGCCCGGCCAGGCGGCAGCATCGCAATGACGCGCCTGCCATGACCGCCGCCCCGAGAACGGCGCCCCATGCTCCCTCCGCGCGGCTGCCGAGCGACGTCCAGCCGGCGCAGGGCCGCGCCGCCGTGCGCGTCGATCTTGGCGCCCGCTCCTACGACATCCTGATCGGTGACCACCTGCTTCGCGAGGTCGGCTCCGCGCTCGCCGCACGGTCCACCGCACGACGGGCGATCGTCGTCAGCGACCAGACCATCGCGGCGCGCTACATCGAGACCGTCGCAGGCTCCCTGGCCGGTGCCGGCTTCCGCACCGACCGGATCATCCTGCCGCCGGGCGAGAGCGCCAAGAGCTTCGCCGGCATCCAGCGCGTGTGCGAGGAGGCTCTGACGCTCGGCATCGACCGCGGCAGCTGCCTCGTGGCGCTCGGCGGCGGCGTGATCGGCGACCTGACGGGCTTCGCCGCGAGCGTCCTGCTGCGCGGCATCGCCTTCGTGCAGCTCCCGACCACATTGCTCGCCCAGGTCGACAGCAGCGTCGGCGGCAAGACGGCGATCGACACGCCGCAGGGCAAGAACCTCGTCGGCGCGTTCCACCAGCCGGCCCTCGTGCTCGCTGACGTGGGCGTCCTCGCCAGCCTGCCGCCGCGCGAGCTGCGGGCGGGCTACGCCGAGATCGTCAAGTACGGGCTGATCGACGACCCGGCGTTTTTCGCCTGGTGCGAGTCGAACGCGGCCGCGCTGCTCGCCGGCGACGTCGCGGCCTTGACCGAGGCCGTGCGCGCGAGCTGCCAGGCGAAGGCGCGAGTCGTCTCGGCCGACGAGCGGGAGACCGGCCAGCGCGCTCTGCTCAACCTCGGCCACACCTTCGCGCACGCTCTCGAGGCGGAAGCCGGGTTCGGCGACGCCATCAAGCACGGCGAGGCGGTCGCCATCGGCATGGCGCTGGCGTTCGCCCTGTCGAGCCAGCTCGGCCTCTGCCCCCAAGGCGACGCGGCGCGCGTGCGCAGCCATCTGGCGACGGCAGGCCTGCCGACCAGCCCCTCCTTCCTGGCGCGGGCCCTCGGCCGCCGCCTCGATCCCGACCGGCTGATGGAGCATATCGGCCGCGACAAGAAGGTGCGCGACGGGCGCGCCACGTTCATCCTCGCCCGCGGCATCGGGCACGCCTTCGTCGCGACGGACGTGGCGGCGGAGCGGGCCCGCGCCTTCCTGGCGGCGAACCTCGACGGTCCCGACATTGCCTGATCCGGCGCCCGGCAATGACCCGCTCCCGGCCGATCAGGCGTTGCTAGGCCCGGCCCTGCTCGAGATCGATCTCGCGCTCGCCGTCGCGATGCTCGCGGCGACGGTGCTCGTCGCCCTGTCGGCGGCGGCGCTGATGGCGCTGGCCGCCGCCGACCCGCGCCGGCTGCGCCTGCTCGCGCTGCGCGGCAACCTGCGCGCGGCGGACGTCGGTCGCCTCCTGGCGGAGGGACGCCTGCCGCTGCGCGCGCTCCGCGTCGTCCTCCGCCTGAGCGTCGGACTGGTCGCGGGCGCTGCGGCCGCGCTCGCCTACGGGCACGGCGGCCCAGGTGCCGCCGTGGCGGCAGCCGTCGCGGCAGCCGCGGCAGCGGGCGTCGCCATCGACGGCGCGGCGCGCGATGCAGCCATGGCGCGCCCGGAGCGCGCGGCGCTCGCCCTGCATGGCGTCGCCGCCCTGGCCGAGGGCACGATCGGGCCGCTCCTGCGCCTGGTCGACCGGCTGCGCGGCCAGGCCGCACCGGGCGAGGGAGCCGGCGCGCCGCCGGATCCCGACCAGGCCGCGACGCTGCCCGCGGGCGCCGATGCCGCAGCGGCACGGGACGCCAGGGACGAGCTCGCCATGCTGCGCTCGGTCGCCGAGCTCGACGAGGTCACCGTCGGCGAGATCATGGTGCACCGGCGCAACCTCGATGCCATCGACGCCGACGCGGCGCCGCGCGCGATCGTCGAGCGCGCCCTGCGCAGCCCGCACACGCGGCTGCCGGTCTGGCGCGACAATCCTGAGAACATCGTCGGCGTCCTGCACGTGAAGGCCCTGGCGCGCGCGGTGCAGGAGTCCGGCGACGGCCTCGACGACCTGGACGTCCTTCAGCTCGCGAGCGCGCCCTGGTTCGTCCCGGACTCGACGACCCTGCTCGACCTGCTGCAGGCGTTCCGCACGCGGCGCGAGCGCTTCGCGCTTGTCGTCGACGAGTACGGCGTGCTCGAGGGCGCCGTGACGCTCGAGGACATCCTGGAGGAGATCGTCGGCGAGATCGGCGACGAGCTCGACTCCGGCGTGCCGGGGGTGCGGCCGCAGCCCGACGGGTCGTGCCTGGTCGAGGGCACGGTGACGATCCGCGACATCAATCGCGCCCTCGACTGGGGCCTGCCGGACGACAACGCCGCCACCATCGCCGGGCTCGTGCTGCACGAGGCGCGCCAGATCCCGGCCGTCGGCCAGGTGTTCTCCTTCTTCGGCTTCCGCTTCGAGGTGGTGCGCCGGCAGCGCAACCAGCTGCTCTTGCTGCGGGTGCTGCCGCCTTCGGGCAAGCGGCGGCGCCACGTGCACGCCCAACGTCATGGCCGCGCTGTTCCGCCTGCCAGCCCTTAGCGGGACGCCGCCGCCGGCGCCAATTGCTGCACCGCCCTGTAGGGCCCTTGTGCCGGTCGGGACGGCGCGCGCACACTCGCCCGAGTTGATGTGCGTCGCTTAGCTCTGAGAAGCGTTCCGGGTGCTGCCCGGTCGACGTTCCCGGGCGATCCCGGCGGTCTCCAGGAGGTCGCCATGAACAGGAAACTCGTCCCCTCTGTCGTCAAGCCGCAATCCGTCGCCGCGCTCGGGTCCGAGGCGAGCGTCAGGGACGCGGCCAAGCTGATGGCCGAGCGCCGCATCGGCGCGATCGTCGTGATCGACGGCGGCCGGCTCTCCGGCATCTTCACCGAGCGCGACCTGATGACCCGCGTCGTCGCGCAAGATCGCGACCCGACGAAAACCAGGATCGGCGAGGTGATGACCCGCGGGCCCGACACCATGGCGCCCGATGACACCGCCGGCGAGGCGCTCAAGCTGATGAGCGAGCGGCGCTACCGCCACCTGCCGATCGTCGACGGCGAGCGCATCGTCGCCATCCTGTCGATCCGCGACCTGCACGAGGCGGTGCTGAGCAGCCTGGAGGAAGACGTCCGCCAGCGCGACCAGCTCATCTTCGGCTCTGCGCACGGCCTCGCCTGACCGCGCCCCTCCTGACCTCGGCCCGCCCGATCGGGCGGCGCGGAATCCCGGAGGGCGGCCATGCCGCCGCAGGCCTTGACCGGCTAGCGGTCGCGGCTTAGCTCCTCTTGCTGCGGCGCAGCATCGCCGCGCAAGGGAGCCGCGCCATGCCGTTGTCGCCACCCGCCGACCGCAAGCTGTCGCATATCAGGCGCATCG
>JAEULF010000358.1 GCA_016793965.1 Alphaproteobacteria bacterium
GGCGCTGTCCTCGACCGCCGCGGTGGTGGCCGAGTTCGTCGCGTCCGACCGCGGCCTGGGCTACCTGCTGCTGGAGTACAACGGCACGCTCAACACCAGCATGGCCTTCGCCACGATCATCGTGCTCAGCGCGCTCGGCCTGACGCTCTACGGCATCGTCGAGCTGATCGAGCGCTGGGCGATCCCCTGGCACGTCTCGCGCCGCGCCGTCGATGCCGGCCCGACGCCGACGTGACGCGCGGAGCCGCGATGCGTCCCGACCAAGCGTGCGAGTTCAACCGAGAGAACGGGAGGAAGCGATGCGTACCCTGAAGATCTGCGTGACCGCGGCGCTCGGCGCCGTCATCGCCTGGGCGTCGCCCGCCGCGGCCCAGGACAAGGTGACGTTCCGGCTCAACTGGATCCTCTACGGCTTCCACACGCCGTTCTACCTCGGGCTGGAGCGCGGCTACTACAAGGCCGAGGGCATCGACCTGACGATCGGCGAGGGCCAGGGCTCGGTGCGCGCCGTGCAGACCGTCGGCGCCAAGGGCGACATGTTCGGCCTGTCCGACGGCGGCAGCGTGATCGCCGGCGTCACCAAGGGCGCCCCGGTGCGCTCGGTGGTCGCGGTGACCAACTCCTCGCCCTACGCCATCACGGCGCGCGCCGACATGGGCATCAAGACCATGAAGGACCTGGAGGGCAAGACCATCGCCAGCGCGCCGGGCGAGGCGGGGCTGCAGCTCCTGCCGGCCGTGCTCAACAAGAACGGCGTCGACATGGCGAAGGTGAAGATCCTGCGCGTCGAAGGGGCGGGCAAGATGGTCGCCGTCGCCGAGAAGCGCGCGGAGGCGCTCATGGCCGGCCTCGACAACCAGTCGCTGACGCTGCCCAAGCAGGGCGTGCCGACCATCGACTTCGGCTATGCCGCCTACGGCGTCAACACGGTCGGGCTGACCATCCACACGCACCACGACACGATCAAGTCGAACCCCGACCTCGTCCGCCGCTTCGTCAAGGCGACGATCCGCTCCTTCGAGGCGGCGCAGAAGGAGCCGGAGGCCTCGATCAAGGCCGGGCAGAAGGTGAAGCCGGACATGGAGACGGAGCTGTCGCTGGCGCAGCTCAAGGTCGGCTTCGGCCTGATGAAGTCTCCGGCGTCCAAGAGCCTGCCGGCCGGCGCCTTCGCGCTGAAGGACTGGCAGGACACGCTGGAGCTGATGAAGACGTACCAGGACCTCAAGACGGACATGAAGGCCGAGGACTTCTTCACCAACGACTTCCAGCCGAAGTGACGGCATAGGCCCAAGGGCCCCATCCCGGCCCTCCCCATGCTTCGCGCGGGGAGGGTTGGGGTGGGGCGTACTTTCGCAACCGACGGAGAGAAGCAGATGAGCCTCGCAGGCCAGGGCATCGTCGCCATCTGGAACGGCATCAAGCCGGAGGGCCGCGCGCAGTTCTACGAATGGCACGGCCGCGAGCACCAGCCGGAGCGCGTCGGAATCCAGGGCTTCAAGCGCGGCCGCCGCTACGTGGCGCTGCGCGGGACGCCGGAGTTCTTCACGCTCTACGAGACCGAGAGCCCGCAGGTTCTCACGGGGACGGACTACCTGACGCGGCTGAACAACCCGACGCCGTGGACCAAGGACACGACGGGGAAGTACTTCACCGAGGTCTCGCGCTCGCTCTGCACGGTCCTGCTGTCGCTCGGCGACGCCCAGGGCGGGCTGATCTCCACCTGGCGCTACGACGTGCCCGACGCCAAGGCCGAGGCGCACCGACGCTGGCTGATGCACGACGTGCTGCCGAAGCTCGCCGACGAGATGGGTGTGGCGGGCGTGCACCTCGCCGTCGCCGACCGCGCGGGGAGCTCGATCGAGACGACGGAGAGGAAGGCCCGCACCGGCTCGACCGGCATCCCCGGCTGGGTGGTGATGGTCGAGGGCTGGGGCGACGACAAGGACTTCATGGCGCTGTGCGACAAGGCGCTGCCCGTCGACGCTTTCGCCGCGCAAGGCGCCGAGCGGCCGATCGAGGCCGGCACCTACCGCCTGCAGACGAGCCGCTCGAAGACGGCGTTCGCGCCGGGCTGAGGCCAATGGCGGGCTTGGGCACGTGACCCGCTACGACCTTGCCGGGCGAGTCGCCATCGTCACCGGTGGGCTCGGCGGCATCGGCCGGGCCATCGCGCGGACGTTTCTCGCCGGCGGCGCCGCGGTCTCGCTCTGGGACCGTGCCGCCGGCGAGCGCGCCCCGGACGATCTGGCGGCGCTCGGCGACGTCGCGGCGCGGCAGGTCGATGTCACCGATCCCGCCAGCGTCGCCGCGGCGTTGCGGCGCGACCTCGACGCCTTCGGCCATGTCGATGCGCTGGTCAACAACGCCGGCATCCTCGGGCCGGTGGCGCCGTCCTGGGAGACGCCGGTCGATGCCTTCCGGCGCGTGCTCGACGTCAACCTGACCGGCGCATTCATCTGCGCCGGCGCGGTGGTGCCGGCGATGCTGGCGCGGCCGGCGCGCGACGTCGGCGGGGCACCCTATCGCGGCGCCATCGTCAACGTCGCCTCGATCCAGGGCAAGGAAGGGATGGCGCGCGCCTCGGCCTACAGCGCGTCGAAGGCCGGGCTGATGGCGCTGACCAAGACCCTGGGCAAGGAGCTGGCCACGGACGGCATCATGGTCAATGCCGTGGCCCCGGCCGCGGCCGAGACGGCCATGGCGCAGCAGATCACGCCCGAGCGCCGCGCCGACATCCTGTCGCGCATCCCCGTCGGCCGCTTCGTCACGGTCGAGGAGATCGCCGCGGCCGTCGCCTGGCTGTGCTCGCCCGATTGCAGCTTCACGACCGGGACGGTGCTCGACCTCTCGGGCGGGCGGGCGACGTATTGAGCGGGAGGGGCGCGGTGGCGCCCTCTCAGCGCGCCGGCATCGCCGCGAGCAGCGCGTCGACCCGGGCGTGCCCCATCTCCATGCCCATCAGCATGCCGGTCTGCAGCGCGCCGTCGCGCGCCAGGCGCGAGGGATAGACCAGCGTGTTCACGGTCGTCGTCCTGCCGTCGCGCTCGGCCAGCACGAGCGTCCCCAGCACCTCGCCGCCGGTCCAGTCCTGGTCGAAGCGCTGGGTGTTGGCGAGCCGCTCCGGCGGCACGACCTCGCGATAGGTGCCGCCCATGCCCATGACGATGCCGCCGGGCCCGTGCCAGACGAAGCGGTAGGCGCCGCCGGCCCTGAGGTCGATGTCGCAGGTCGCCAGCGACCAGCCGTCCGCCCCGAACAGCCAGCGCTTCAGCAGCGCCGGCTGGGTCCAGCAATCGAACACCAGGGAACGCGGCGCCGCGAACTCCCGGGTGATCGCGAGGTCGCGCTCGCCCGGCATCGTCGCGACCAGCTTGCCGACGGTCAGCATCGCGGAGCCTCCCTGCTGCGGTCCTGCCGCGCTTCTGAGCCTATTCGTCGCTCAGCGCGCCCAGGCGCGCAACTCCTCGCGCACGCGCGCGACGGCCGCGCGGGCGCGGGCGCGCAGGTCGCGCACCGCGGCGAGCGCCGCGTCGCGCGCCGCGACGTACCAGGGTTGCGCCAGGAGATAGGCGTGCACCGTCGCCTTGAACCGCATGACCGCCTCGTAGCACGCGCGGAACGCCGTGATCTCCATGAGCTTCGGCTTGAGCGCCGTGAACAGGTAGACCGTCACCGCGGTGCCGAGCACCTTGATGGCGACGAACAGCGCCATGCCGAGGCCGGCATGGCCGCCGGCCATGAGCCAGAGCGCCAGGAACTTTGTCGGAACGATCACGGCCTCGGGCACCAGGAAGATCACCACCGCGGTCCAGGGCGAGACCTGGCGCAGGACGGCGTCGAGTCGCTGCAGGAGGCGCAGCCCGTGCAGCCAGGCGACGGCCGGCTCGAGCGCCTCCCAGACGACTTCCTCGATCAGCAGGATGACGCCGGCCAGCCCGATGAGCAGGCGGCGCAGGAACGCGCGCAGCAGGTCCATAGCGATCTCCTCCCGGTCCCCTCCCGCGTCATATCGTGCCGGATCGCCGGAAGCGCAACCGTCCGGCGAGCGGGATCAGCGTTCGGCCCGCCGCTTGCGCATCCTTCGAGACGCGGGCTGCGCTCGCTCCTCAAGATGAGGTCCGCGTGCTGAACACGTCTCGGTGAGGAGCCTGCTGAGCAAGCGTTTCGAGCCATGCCGCCAGGGACGGATCCTCGCCGCTGCCGTCCTGCCTCGCATGCGCATTGCGGTCTGGTGGCACCGGCTGTTCGCGGCCATGCTCCCAGCGCCCTGGTCCCGCGCGAAAGCCGCCGTGAGCGATTCCTCCCCAGCCGCCCCGCCGCCTCGCGTCCGCACTGACCATCGGCTCGCCGCCGCTGGGCTGATGTGCACGGGCATGCTGTTCTTCTGCGTCACGGACGCGCTCGCCAAGTACGCGCTGAGCCTCGGCCTCTCGCCCTTCGTCGTCTCCTGGGCGCGCTACATCGTCGGCCTGCCCTATGTCCTGGCGCTGCTGCCGGTGCTGGGCTGGCGCCGGGTCGGCCATACCAACCGCGCTGCCGCGCATGTCGCGCGCGGCAGCTTGGTCGTCTGCTCCGGCCTCTGCTTCTTCACCGGGCTGCAATTCCTGGCGCTCGCCGACGCCACGGCGCTCGGCTACACCTCGCCTTTCTTCGTCGCCATCATGGGCGGGCTGCTGCTCGGCGAGCGCGTCGGCAGCGCGCGCTGGGCGGCGATCGCGGTCGGAGCGGTCGGCATGCTGGTGATCGTGCGCCCGGGCGGCGAGGGGATCGGCTGGGCGGCCGCTTTCCCCGTGCTGTCGTCCTTCGGCTTCGCCGGGTACCAGATCCTCACCCGGCGGGTCGGCGCGACCGACGCGCCGCTGGTGTCGCTGTTCTGGCAGATGCTGGTCGGCCTGGTCCTGACCTCGCTGCTGCTGCCGCTCGGCTGGACCGCGCCCGACGGCGCGCAATGGCTGGCGCTGCTGGCGCTCGGCGCCGCCGCGCTGCTCGGGCACCTGGCGCTGACCATGGCGCTGACGCGCGCCCCGGCCGCGCACCTGGCGCCCTTCACCTACAGCTCGCTGATCTGGGCGACGGCGATCGGCTGGCTCGCCTTCGGCACGGCACCGGACGGCTGGACGATCCTCGGCGGCGCCATCCTCGCCGCGACGGGCATCGCCGTGACGCGGCTGAAGGACTGACCGATGGAAGCGCCTGCCGTCCCCGCTGCGCCCGACCGCCGCCTCCTCGGCACGTTGCTGATCTGCGTCGCGACGCTCTGCTTCTGCGGCGCCGACACGATGGCCAAGGTGGCGCTCAACGCCGGGACGACCCCGCTCGTCGTCACCTGGGGGCGCTACTGGGGCAGCATGCTGATCCTGCTGGCGCTGGTCCCCGCGCTCGGCTGGCGCCGCGTCGCGGCGACGCTGCGCCCGGGGCTGCACCTCGCGCGCGGCCTTGTCGTGCTCGGATCGAGCCTGCTGTTCTTCCACGGGCTGCAGCACCTCCCGCTCGCCGACACCTTCGCGATCGGCTTCGCGTCGCCCATCTGGGTGGCGCTGATGGCGGCGGCGGCGCTCGGCGAGCGGGTGAGCTGGCGGCGCTGGCTGGCGATCGGCGCCGGCTTCGCGGGCGTGCTGGTGATCGTCCGTCCGGGCGGCGAGGGCATGGGGTGGCTGGCGCTGCTGCCGCTCTCCTCTTCGCTGCTCTTCGCCGCCTACCAGGTGCTCACCCGCGCCGCCGGCGCGTCCGAGCCGCCGCTGGTCTCGCTGTTCTGGGCCATGCTGGTCGGCACCGTCGCCATGAGCCTTCTCGTACCCTTCGCCTGGGAGACGCCGAAGCCGGAGGCCTGGCTGGTGTTCCTCGGCATCGGCCTGTTCGCCTTCGTCGGCCACCTGGCGATGACCAAGGCCTATGCCATCGCGCCGGCCGCGCACCTGGCGCCCTTCTACTACAGCGTCCTGATCTGGGCGACGCTGTCGGGCTGGGTGGCGTTCGGCGACGTGCCGGACCTGTGGACCTTCGTCGGTGCGGGTATCCTTGCCGTCACCGGCGTCTTCGTCGTGCGGCTGAAGGATTGAGCGACATGGCCGGGCCGCGCGAGACTCCTCCGCCGACTCCTGCCGCCGACCGGCGCAGCTTCGGCGTGCTGGTCTTCTGCGTCGGCATGCTGATGTTCTGCATCGGCGACGCCTTCGGCAAGCAGATGACCCTCGACGGCGTGCCGATCGTCATGGTGGTCTGGGCGCGCTATGCCGGCAGCCTGGCCTTCCTGGTGGCGCTGATGCCGTTCATGGGCTGGCGCCGGGTGGCCGGCACGGCGCGCGTCCCGATCCAGCTCGCGCGCGGCGCGTTCGTGGTCTGCGCCACGACGCTGTTCTTCGCCGGCCTGCAGTTCATGACCATGGCGGACGCGACGGGCATCAACTTCGTCTCGCCGCTCTTCGTCGCCGCCATGGCCGCGATCTTCCTCGGCGAGCATGTCGGGGCCAGGCGCTGGACGGCGATCGGC
>JAEULF010000361.1 GCA_016793965.1 Alphaproteobacteria bacterium
CTGCAGCAGGATGTTGAAGAGGTCCTGGTGCGCCTTCTCGATCTCGTCGAGCAGCAGCACGCAATGCGGATGCTGGTCGATGGCGTCGGTCAGGAGCCCGCCCTGGTCGAAGCCGACATAGCCCGGCGGCGCGCCGATCAGGCGCGAGACGCTGTGGCGCTCCATGTACTCCGACATGTCGAAGCGCTTGAGCTCGATCGCCAGGCTCTTCGCCAGTTGGCGCGCGACCTCGGTCTTGCCGACGCCGGTCGGGCCGGAGAACAGGTAGGAGCCGATCGGCTTCTCCGGCTCGCGCAGGCCGGCGCGCGCGAGCTTGATCGCCGAGGCCAGCGCGATGATGGCCTTCTCCTGGCCGTAGACCATGGTGCGCAGGTCGCGCTCAAGGTTCTGCAGCACCTCCTTGTCTGAGGTCGAGACGCTTTTCGGCGGGATGCGCGCGATCTTGGCGACGACCGATTCGACGTCCTTGACGCTGATGGTCTTCTTGCGCTTGGCCTCGGGCAGCAGCATCTGGCTCGCGCCCGTCTCGTCGATCACGTCGATCGCCTTGTCCGGCAGCTTGCGGTCGCCGATGTAGCGGGCCGATAGGTCCACGGTGGCGCGCACGGCGTCCTGGGTGTAGCGGACCTTGTGGTGCTCCTCGTAGTAGGGCTTCAGCCCGAGGAGGATCTTCACCGCCTCCTCGACCGACGGCTCGTTGACGTCGATCTTCTGGAAGCGGCGGACGAGCGCGCGGTCCTTCTCGAAGTGGCTGCGGTACTCTTTGTAGGTGGTCGAGCCGATGCAGCGCAGGTTGCCGGACTGCAGCGCGGGCTTCAGCAGGTTCGACGCGTCCATGGCGCCGCCCGACGTGGCGCCGGCGCCGATCACCGTGTGGATCTCGTCGATGAACAGGATGGCGCCGGGGTGCTGGTCGATCTCGGAGAGGACGGCCTTCAGCCGCTCCTCGAAGTCGCCGCGATAGCGCGTCCCCGCGAGCAGCGCGCCCATGTCGAGGGCGTAGATCACGGCGTTGGCGAGGACCGTCGGCACCTCGCCCTTGACGATCTTGCGCGCCAGGCCCTCGGCGATCGCCGTCTTGCCGACGCCGGGATCGCCCACGTAGAGCGGGTTGTTCTTGGTCCGCCGGCAGAGGATCTGGATGGTGCGCTCGACCTCGGCCTCGCGCCCGATCAGCGGGTCGATCTTGCCTGCGTCGGCCTTCTTGTTGAGGTTGACGCAGTAAGCGTCGAGCGCGTCCGCGTTCTTGTTCTTGCTCGACGGCTTCTCGCCCTGCTGCTGCTGCTCCTCTTCCGAACCTCCGGCGCGACGCGCTTGGGACCGGCCCGGCACCTTGGCGATGCCGTGCGAGATGTAGTTCACGGCGTCGAGACGCGTCATCTCCTGCTGCTGCAGGAAATAGACGGCGTGGCTTTCGCGCTCGGAGAACATGGCGACGAGCACGTTCGCGCCCGTCACCTCCTCGCGGCCGGAGGACTGCACGTGAATGGCGGCCCGCTGCAGCACGCGCTGGAAGCTCGCCGTCGGCTTGGCGTCCTCCATGCGCGTGGTGATCAGGCTGGCGAGCTCAGCGTCGACGTACTCGGCGAGCTCGCGCTTCATCTTCTCCTGGTCGACGCCGCAGGCCTTCATGACCGCTACGGCGTCGGGATCCTCGGTGAGCGACAGCAGGAGGTGCTCCAGCGTCGCGTACTCGTGCCGGCGCTCATTCGCGAGGGCGAGGGCACGGTGCAGGGTCTGCTCGAGATTGCGTGACAGCACGGGTCAGTCTCTCTCCAAGGTGCACTGAAGGGGGTGCTGGTGCTGGCGGGCGAAGTCGATGACCTGGGCGACCTTGGTCTCGGCCACCTCGTATGTGTAGACGCCGCACACGCCGACGCCCTTGCGATGGACGTGCAGCATGATCCTGGTCGCTTCCTCGCGGTTCTTGCTGAAGAACTTCTCGAGAACGTGCACGACGAACTCCATGGGGGTGTAATCGTCGTTCAGCATGAGCACCTTGTACATCGACGGCTTCTTGGTCTTCGGCTTCGCCTTGACCACGACCCCAGTCGTCGTGCCGTCGTTGTCGCGCTTGTCTTCGTCGCTCATGGCCCTGTCTTCAGCGTGCTCCCGTCCGGCTGCCGCGACGGCGCGACCTCCCGTGCTTACGTAGGGGCGTTCCGTCCGCTTCCCGCTCCGCCGGTCGATGGCCGGCGGTCGCCTGCATACCTCGGTGCGTCGAACGGACGCTCCTGCGGACGTGGGTGGGCAGACGGTGTCTCCGCGCCCTCGTTCGTCAATCATATGAGATCGCTTGCGCGCGGGGGAAGGGCCGTAGCGACGATCGACTGCAAACACCCTGGGCACGCTGGCGTTTCGCCGGGCCTTTGGCGACCCGCGGCGGGCGCCAGCGCGCCTGGCCGATCTGCGCTTGGGATCCGGCGGCAATGGCGATGCTGCGGTGCATCATTCTCTCTTGACGCACTGCACAATGAGCCCCCATATTCCCTAAAGTTCTCGCAGATCTGGCGGAAGCTTGCCGGAATTCGTGGCTTTCGCGACGCAATAGCCGCGACGCAGCGAGCGGGCTTGCTCGCGGCCGGGGCAACGACCAAACGAACTATAGGAGTCGATCATGGCCAAGGCAAAGACGACGGACGCCGCGCCGGCAGCTCAGGCGCCGGAAGCACCTGCTTTGACTGCCGCGAAGCTGCCCGGCGCGGAGGCCGTTCAGCGGGTGGCGACGGCCTTCGGCGCGAAGGTCGAGAAGCTGGCGGCGCTCGGGCCGGCGACGATGGAAGCGTTCAAGGACAGCTCGAAGCTGCTCGCCAAGGGCGCCGAGGACGTCAACGCGGTCCTGATGGGGTTCTCCAAGGCGCGGATGGAGCAAGCCGCTCTGCACGCCAAGGCTCTCCTCGCCGCGCGCACGATCCAGGACTTCGTGGAGCTCCAATCCAACTATGTCCGCGGTGCCTACGAGGCGACGCTGGCAGAGGCGACCAAGCTTCAGTCGATCAGCGTGCAGCTCGCCACGGACGCGGCCAAGCCGCTTCAGGCGCGCGTCACGTCCAATGTCGAGACGCTGCTGAAGGCTGCCTAAAGCCTCCGCAATCTCCCTGACGACGGTCTCGCCGCTCGGCGCGTTGACCGGCCATG
This sequence comes from Alphaproteobacteria bacterium, assembly GCA_016793965.1. GTDB lineage: Bacteria > Pseudomonadota > Alphaproteobacteria > JAEULF01 > JAEULF01 > JAEULF01. Next base: position 3,139 of record JAEULF010000361.1, read on the forward strand.
CGCCCGCTGCCCTTGGCAGCGGGCGTTTGCGTCTGCGGGCGTGCGGCACGCCCCTCTTTCGCCGCCCAAGGGCGCGCCGGCGCCGTCGCGAAGGGGGCGCAGGAGGGGGGCAGACGGTCGCGTACCCGGTCGCGCGCCGCCCGACGGCGGTGCCTGGCGCGCTGGCGAACGACACGACCGAAAGCCGCGCAACCTGCCACCATGGGGGCACGGGACGAGACCATCGTCCGCACCGCTATCAGTTCGGGATGCAAGAATCCCGATTTGGTTGCATCTGCGGCGGATGCTTTGTAGCATTCCGCCCGTCGGCAACGGGAATCGGAGAGCGTCCCGATGCGCGCTTGGGTCCTATCAGCGCTGATCGTTGCCGGTGCCCCGACCGTAGCGACCGACGTTGGCGCGTGCACCGCGCGCAGCGGCACTGACGCTCTGGGATGCCGCTCGCTCGATGTGGAGATCACGCAAGTCTACGCGATCGCGTTCACGCGCTCTGCGAGCGAGCGCGACTGCGAGGACCGCGAGTTCTCGAGCCTGTACTATGGCCGCAAGGTGGCCTGCAACGTGACCGCCCGGCAAGTCGAGATCCTGAGCTGCGCGCCGCCGCGCGGACTCGTCTCCTACCTGCCGAGCGGCGAGGTTCAGGCCGCCTTCTGCCGCGTCCACAAGGACGAGATCGCCAAGCTCGTCGGCGAGCCTGCGCCGGCCATGCCCATCCAGACCGTCGTGGGCGGCGCTCCTCCCGCCGCTCCAGCGCAATGAGACCGCCTCGCGGCGGCAGTCGCGCGGGTGCCGTCGGTCGCCAAACAGCCAGCGAAGGGTGCCAGCGAAGGGTTGCGCGCGCGGAGCGCGTCGCGCAGCATGCGCGACGATCTTGCACCGAGGCCCCGACATGCGGTCGCTCCTCGCCGCCCTTCTGGCGTATTTGGGCGTGGTTGCCGGCGCCGCGGATGCCGCAGGCGGCGACTGCGTCGCGCGCGAGGGGGGCAGCATCCGTGATGTCTCTGGTTGCACCAAGGCCGAGTTGGAGATCCTGCGCTCGACGCGGATGATCTTCTTCAAGGTCGTGTCCGAGCCGGCCTGCCGCGACGCGGATCTCTCAGCGATCTATTACGGACGGCGGCTGACCTGCAACATCTCCGTCGCGCAATTCGTGGCGATCGGCTGCAAGGGTCCAGGCGTCATCATGGAGGCCGGCGCTGACGGGCTGGTGTCCGTGGCTCTGTGCACGGTCAGCATCGATGCAGTCGCGACGTTCCTCTCCCGCGCCGCGCCGCCGCCCTAGCGCTGGGGACGCAGCTCGGAGAGCCGGTACACGTACAGCACCCGCGACAAGTCGCGGTACACCGGTACGGTGATGACCGCGATGCGCTCTCCGGCGCGATACTCGCGCAAGGCGCCCGGCGGGCTGGGGTCGGTGGTGGCGAGGATCGCCTGGTCGGGCCGAGCGCGGCTCCAATCCGCCACCAGCTCGAAATGGTTGTCGACGCGCTTGTCCTTGTTCCACTGCAGCTGCGGCGGCCGCGGCCGCAGGTAGAAGGCCATGAGCGAGTAGACGAGGCGATGCTCCGTGACGAGCGGCACGCCCGGATGGGCGGCGAGGATCGGCTGCAGCGCCGCGGCAACCTCCGGCCAGCCCATCTGCCGGCTCGCAGGGTCCGTGCGTCGCGTCAGCTCCAGGCCGAAGCCGCGCGCGACGGGATGGTAGGCATAGGCCGCGATGCCCGCGAACAAGTGGAGCGCCAGCGTTGCGCGCAGGACGCGGCCGGCCCAGGGACTGTCGGCTGACGCGCCTGCCAGCGCGCCCGTGCCCCACGCTGCCAGCAGCACCGTCGCCGAGGGATACGCGGTCGCCGCCCAATTGGCGTTGGCCGCCGACAAGAGAGCCACGGTCGACACCGCCAGGAGCGGCGGCAGGCTGAAAAGGACGAGCAGCGTGGCGCGCCGGTCGCGGCCGGGCAAGGCGCGCCCGCGCAGCAGGATCCACAGCAAGCCGAGGAGCAAGAGCGGCCCGAAGACCCCGAACTGCTCGCCCAGGAAGGCGCCGAGACGGTCGAACTTGAGGGCAAAGGCTTGCACGTTCGCGTCGTCGGCAACGTGACGGAAGGTCACGAAGGCATGCGCGCGCTGCCAGAGCAGGTTGGGGAGATAGATCACGCCGCCAAGCGCCAGCCCGGTCCACAGGCGCCAATCGAGCGCCGCCGGGCGGCTCTGCCGGTCGGTCGCCAGGACCAGCGCCAGACCCGCCAGCAGATAGGCCATCGCGAGCTTGGACAGCAGGCCGAGGCCGAGCGACGCGCCGAACAGCAGCCAGGCACCCCAGCCGCCGCCCTGGATTCCGCGCAGCGCAGCATAGAGCGCCATGGACCAGAAGAAGAGCAGGGGCGCGTCGGTCGAAAGGGTCACCGCGGAGATCGACACGGCCGGCAGCGTCGCCCAGAGAATGCCCGCCCAGAGACCGGTGCGGCGATCGAAGAGGCGGGTGCCGATCGCGACGAGGACGATGCTCGTGCCGAGGTGGAACAGCGGGCTCGACAGGCGAACGCCCAGCTCCGTGTCGCCGGCGAGCGCCGTCGTCAGCGCCACCGCCCAGGCGACAAGGGGCGGCTTCGAGAAGTAGCCCCAGGCCGGATCGAGGCTCCAGACCCAGTACTGCGCCTCGTCGCCGTAGAGCGGCAGCGGCTCCGCCCAGAGCGTCGCGATGCGCAGGATCGCCAGGCCGATGATCGCGGCCCAGGCGGCGCGCTCGAAACGGTCGGCGGCGGCGGGAGAGGCGCTGGCGGCAAGGAAGGTCATGGGGGCGGGCGCCTGACGGACGGGCAAGGCGCGCTTGCCTGGGCCACCGCGGCTCCCTTGTCAAGGACGCATGCGGCGCAGGCAGGTCGCAACGGGCAGGCTCGGCTCAAAGATAGGTCTGCAGCAGATCGACCGTCGATTCCTCGCCGAGCTTGTCGAAGTTCCGCTCCAGCCAATGCTCCGTCGCGTCGCGCCCGAGGCCGCGCAGGTACTCCAGGAACTCCGGATCGGCGTTGAGCTTGCTGGACGCGTGCAGCTCCCGCATCTTCTCCTCGTTCTCGATCATGTGCACGTGCATGCGCCGGTACTCGTTCGGATCGAGCTTGCCGGTGTCGATCAGGCGGGTGACGAAGTAGACCGCGCGCATCTCGCGCATCAGAGTCGAGTTGAAGCTGATCTCGTTGACGCGGTCGAGGATCTCGCGCGCCGAGGTCGGCACCTCCTCGCGGTACAGCGGGTTGATCTGGACGATGATGACGTCCTGCGTGGCGCTGCCGTATATCAGCGGGAAGATCGCCGGGTTCCCCATGTAGCCGCCGTCGTAGTAGTGCTCGCCCTTGTACTCGACGGCCTGGAACATGAAGGGCAGGCAGGCCGAGGCGAGCAGCGCCTCGATGCACATCTCGTCGTTCTGGAAGACCTTGATCTTGCCCGAGCGCACGTTGGTCGCCGAGACGTAGAGGCGGACGGCGCCGGGCCGGCGCAGCATCTCGAAGTCGATCGACTGCTCCAGCACGTCCTTGAGCGGATTCTGGTTCATCGGGTTGAGCTGGTAGGGCGAGTAGAGCCGCCCGAGCATGTCGAAGAAGACGTAGCTCGGCGAGGTGTCCAGGCGGAAGTTGCCCATCGCCTTGTCCCAGGGCGTGCGCTGGATCGGGCCCGACTTGCCGGCGGCAGCGATGCGGTGCCAGAACGACGCCAACGCGTCGCGGGCACCCTGGCGGCCGCCGCCGGCATACCCGGCCGCCATCACCGCGGCGTTCATCGCCCCGGCCGAGGTGCCGGAGATGCCGTCGACGATGATGCGCTCCTCGTCCATGAGGCGCTCGATGACGCCCCAGGTGAAGGCGCCGTGCGAGCCGCCGCCCTGCAGCGCCAGGTTGACGTGCTTCGGCCGCCAGTCCGCGAGCGCCGGCGCCGCGACGGCGCCGGGCTCCGCCGCCGGCTTCGCCTTCGCCTTGGCCTTGGCGCGCGGCCTGGCGCCGCGGCCCGTCGCATCGCCGTCGTCGCTCATCGTGCTCCCCCTCCCGCCGGCCGCCGCGTCATCCGCCGTTCCCGTTCGCGCGCCTGAGCGTCCGCACGTTTCCGTCGCTCGACAGCATGATCGCTATTGCGCGCGTCTGCGGGAAATTGGCGAGCACGATCATGAGGCTGGCCATGATCGGCACGCACAGGAACATCCCCGTTATGCCCCAGATCGCGTTCCAGACGAACAGCGACATGATCACCACGAAGGCGCTGATGTTCAGGGACGTGCTGGTGACGCGCGGCTGCACGACGTTCGCGATGAAGAATTGCGTGAGGCCGATGCCCGCCGTCACCACGATGAAAGGGGTCAGGGTATCGAACTGCACCAAGGCGAGCAGCGCCGGCCCGACGAGCGCCACGATCGGCCCGATCGTCGGCACGAAGTTCAGCAGGAAGATCATGAAGGCCCAGAAGGCCGCATAGTCGAGCCCGACCGCGACCATGACGCCGTAGCTGATGAGCGCCATCGCGGCGCACAGCACCGTCATCAAGCCGATATAGGTCTCGACGTCGTCGGCGATGCGCGTCAGCAGTGCCTCCGCCATGGCCTTGCGCTCGCCCTCCGGGAACAGCGCCTTCAGCTTGCGCTCGAAGCTCTGCTGCTCGATCAGCAGGAAGATCACGTAGATGATCACGACGCCGATGTCGGCGGCCAGGCTGGTGAAGGTGTTGCCGACGCGGCGCACGATCTCGCTGACGCTGACCTGGCGCAGCAGGTTCTGCGCGCTCTCCTTCACGTCGGTCCCGAACTTCGCGTCGATGCCGGCGACGAGGCGCCGCAGGTTGTCCTCGTAGGCCGGGATGGTCTTGGTGATCGACGCGATGCTGTCGCCGATCAGCCTGCCGGTCGCGAAGACCGCGAAGCCGATCGTCGCCAGCGCCAGGATCAGGCAGAGCCAGTGCGGCGCGCGCCACGTTCCCAGGCGCAGGCGCGCGAAGGCCTTGGCCAGGGCGTTGATCGTCAGCCAGACCATCACGGCGAGCGCCAGAGGGATCAGCAGGTCCTTTCCGACGATCAGGATCGAGGCGATCAGGACTGCGATCGCGAACCAGAAGGCGCCGAGAAAGGACCGCCAGCCGGGCAACGGCAAGGCGTCGGGTTGGGGCAGGGGGGTGGACACGCGCGCACCTCGAAAATCGCTGTGGCCGCCGGCGCTCGTGCCGCCTTACATGCCATGACCGCTGTCGAGCATGCGCGCATCATTACCATGACTTGGCGTCATGGCATGGCGGAATTCAGCGCGCCCGCGACGTGGCATGCGACCGTGCCTTCGCCCTCGCCTCGCCCTGCGAGCGCCGGCGCGGTCGCCGCGCACCGCGCCTCCGCCAGAGGGCAGCGTGGATGGAAGCTGCAGCCTGGCGGCGGCGCCAGCGGGTCGGGGAATCCGGCGCCGAGGCGCGCATCGGGAATGCCGCGACCCGGCTCCGGCGTGAGCACGGAGAGCAGCAGCGCCTGCGTATAGGGATGGCGCGCGGCCCTGAACAGGGCGGCTGCCGTCGCCTCCTCGACGACGCGGCCGAGATACATGACGGCGACGCGCTGCGCCACGTGCTCGACGACGGCCAGGTTGTGGCTGATGAACACCATGGCGAGGCCGAGCTCGCGCCTGAGATCCAGGAGCAGGTTCAGGATCTGCGCCTGCACCGACACGTCGAGCGCCGAGGTGGGCTCGTCGCAGACGACGATGTTCGGCCGCAGCACGAGGGCCCGCGCGATGGCGACGCGCTGGCGCTGCCCGCCGGAGAGCTCGCCGGGGTAGCTGTCGGCGAGGTGGCGCGGCAGGCCCACCATGTCGAGCATGGCACTGACGCGCCGCGCGGCGTCGCCCGGGTCCGCCGCGGCGCCGTGCACGGAGAGCGGCAGGCCGACGATGGCGCGGACGGTCTTGCGCGGATTGAGCGAGGCATAGGGGTCCTGGAACACGGGCTGGACTCGCTGCGCGACGGCCCGCCGGTCCATCCGGTCGATCGGCGTCCCGGAGAGCAGCACGGCGCCGGCGCTCGGCCGGATCAGGCCGAGCATCAGGTTGGCCACCGTGCTCTTGCCGCAGCCTGACTCGCCGACGATGCCGAGCGTCTCGCCGGGCCGGAGCGCAAGCGAGACGCCGTCCACCGCGCGCAGCGTGCGGCGCGCGCGCAGGAAGCCGCGCTCGACCGAGAAGTCGCAGCGCACGTCGCGCAGCTCCAGCAGCGGCGCCGCGGTCACGGCGCCGCCTCCCGCCCGGCCGGCGCGGGCGACAGCACGCATCGATAGGAATGCCTGCCGGCGGCCGTGCGCGTGGGGACCGGGTCGTCGGCGCAGGCAGGCCGAGCGCGGCTGCAGCGCGCGCGGAAGGCGCAGCCGCGCCAGTCCCCGACCAGCGACGGCACGACGCCCGCGATGGCGGCGAGCGGCGTCCCCGGCAGGGTGCGTCCCGGCGCCGGGATGCAGTTGAGCAGGCCCTGAGTGTAAGGATGCTGGGGCGCGGCGAAGACGGCGGCGGCCGGGCCGCGCTCGACGATCTCGCCCGCGTACATCACGGCCACTTCGTCGGCCATGCGGGCGACGATGCCGAGGTCGTGGGTGATCAGCAGGAGGGCGAGGCCGAGCTCGCGCTGCACCTCGGCGAGCAGGCGCAGGATCTGCGCCTGGATCGTGACGTCGAGCGCCGTCGTCGGCTCGTCGGCGACGAGGAGCTGCGGCTCGCACATCAGCGCCATGGCGAGCATCAGGCGCTGGCGCTGGCCGCCGGAGAACTGGTGCGGGTACTGGCCGAGCCGCGCCGCCGCGCCGGCGATGCCGACCCGCTCCAGCAGCGCCACCGCGCGGTCGCGGGCAGCGGCCGCGCTGACCCGCCGGTGCCGGCGCAGCGCCTCGACGAGCTGCGTCCCCACGCGCATGGTCGGGTTGAGGCTTGTCATCGGGTCCTGGAAGATCATCGCCATGCGGTCGCCGCGCAGCGCGGCCATGCGCCGCTCGGGGAGCGACCGCAGGTCCGTGCCGGCGAAGCTCAGCCGCGCCGCATCGCGCGCGGCGCGGCGCGGCAGCAGCGCCATCAGCGCCAGTGCCGTGAGCGACTTGCCGCAGCCGGACTCGCCGACCAGGCAGAGCGTCCGTCCGGGCTGCAGCGCGAAGCCGATGCCGCGCACCGCGTGCAGCGTGCCGCCGGCTACGGGTAGGCGCACATGCAGATCCTCGACCTCCAAGAGCGCGGCCACGCCCGTCAGGCCCGGGTCGACGGCGCGGCGACGTCGCGCAGGCCGTCGCCGAGCGTGTTGATGGCGAGGACGAGGAGCACGAGCAGCGCGCCGGGCATGAAGATCAGCCAGGGCTCGAACAGGATGTGCTCCTTGCCCTCGGCGATCATCAGGCCCCATGACGGGATCGGCGCCTGCACGCCGAGACCGAGGAAGGACAGGGCCGCCTCGAGCAGGATCGCCTGGGCCATCTCGAGCGTGGCGACGACGATGAGCTGGTTGGCGAGGTTGGGCAGGATCTCGGCGACGATGATGCGCGGCGTCGAGCAGCCGACGGCGCGGGCCGCGGTGACGAAGGCGCGGCTTCTCATCTGCTGCGTCGCCGCGCGCATGACGACGGCGTAGCGGTCCCAGAGCAGCAGGGCCATCACGGCGACCAGCGTCTGCAGCGACGCGCCGACCAGCGCCACGGCGGCCAGCGCGACGAGCACGATCGGCAGGGCGAGGCGCGTCGTCACGACGAAGCTGATGATCATGTCGATCCGGCCGCCGAAATAGCCGGCGGTCACGCCCAGCGCCGTGCCGATGAGCCCGGAGAGCAGCGCCACCGCAAGGCCGATGCCGAGCGAGACGCGGGCGCCGTAGAGGAGGCGGGAGAGGTAGTCGCGGCCGAGATGGTCGGTGCCGAGCGGATGCGCGGTCTTGGCCCCGTCCATCCAGGCCGGCGGCACGATGCGGTTCGCCAGGTCCTGGGCGTAGGGATCGTGCGGCGCCAGGAGAGGGGCGGCGAGGGCAGCGACCGTCAGCAGCAGGAGGACGGCAAGGCCGGCGACCAGGCCGGGGTGTCGCGCCGAAGCCGCCAGGACGCGCGCGCCCGGGCGCGGGCCGGCAATTCCCTCTGACGGAGCGAGCGCGCCGCTCATCGTTCAGGCCGCCCTGATGCGCGGGTCGAGCCACGCGTTCAGCAGGTCCGCCGCCAGCGTCAGGATCACATAGATCACGGCGAAGACCAGCACGATCGCCTGCACGACGGGCAGGTCGCTGCGCGTGATGGATTCCCAGGCGAGCCGCCCGACGCCGTTGAGCGCGAACACGCTCTCGATCACGATCGAGCCGCTCAGCATAAAGCCGAACTGCACGGCCGCCAGGCTGACGACGGGGATGATCGCGTTGGGCAGCGCATGGCGCAGCACGACGTCCGGCGCCGACAGGCCCTTGGCGCGCGCCGTGCGGATGAAGTCCGCTTCGAGCACGTCGATCATGCCGGCGCGCGTCAGCCGCATGAAGCCCGGCGTCGCGTAGTAGCCGAGCACCACCGTCGGCAGCACGAAGCCGCGCCAGTCGTCGGCGCCGGAGATCGGCAGCACGGGGAAGACGACGCCGAGCAGCACGATCAGCATCAGGCCGAGCCAGAAGCTCGGGATCGCCTGGCCGGTCACGGCGACCAGCAGGGCGATCCGGTCGAGCGCGCTGTTCGGGCGCAGCGCCGCGAGGATGCCCAGCGGCAGCGACAGCGCGAGCGCGAAGGCCAGGCCGCAGACGCCGAGCGTCATGGTCGTCGGCAGCCGCTCCCAGAGGATCGCGGCGACCGGCAGGTTGAAGAACTGGCTGCGCCCGAAATCGCCGACCAGCGCTTTCGCGAGCCAGGCGGCGTACTGGATCGGCAATGGTCGGTCGAAGCCGTAAAGCGTCCGCAGCGCGGCGGCATCCTCGGCGCGGCCGCCTTGGCCCAGCATGGCGACGGCCGGATCGCCGGCCAGGAACACCAGGAGGAAGCTCGCCGCCGAGACCGCGAGCGCGACAAGCAGCGCGACGAGAAGCCGGCGGAGCGCGAAGCGAAGCATCAGCTACGGGGCCGGTGCCGCGCCGCCCCTCGACCGCCCGCGCGGTGCGCGGCCGGGCAAGGGGCGGCTCGGCGTCCGGTCACTTCCACGCGGCGCGGTAGAAGCGTGCGAACTCGTCCGGGTACGGCTTGAAGGCGAGGTCCTTGGACACGCCGAAGTTCACGTTGAAGTCCCAGAGCGACATCCACATCGCGTTGTCTGCGATCTTCTTCAGCGCCTTGGCATAGGCGTCCTTGCGCACGGCCGGATCGGTCGCCGTGTCGCCGGTGTCGATCCAGGCCTTGATCTCGGCGTCGCCGACCAAGTCGTCGGCGCCGCCGGCGAAGAAGTTGCCGAGGATCATGGCGACGTCGCCGATGCCGTAGGAGCCCCAGTTGCCGAGCACCATCGGAACCTCGCCGGCGCGCCACTTCGGCGCGGCCGCCGCGTATTGCTGCTCGTTCAGCGTGACGCGGATGCCGACCTTGCCGAGGTCGGCGGCGATCGCCTCGGCCTGCGGCCGCGGCATCGCCGCGAACATCAGCTCGATGTCGAGCCCGTTCGGGAAGCCGGCCTCGGCCAGCAGCTTCTTCGCGGCGGCCGGATCGTAGGCGTACTGCTTGACGTCCGTGGCGCAGCCGAACTGCGCGGGGTTGCAGGCCGGGTGCACGACCTTGGAGGCGCCGCCGACGAAGGCGTCGATGATCGCCTGCCTGTTCACCGCGTGCATGATCGCCTGGCGGACCTTGACGTTGCCGGTCGGGAACTTCTTCGCCTTCTCCGCCACGTTGAAGTGGACGTAGCCGATGCGCATGATCCCGCCGCTGACGATCTGGACGGCCGGGTTGGCCGCCAGGCGCTTGGCCTGGTCGGGCGGCACGCGCCAGATCCAGTCGAGCTTGCCGGTCAGCAGCTCGGCGTACTGCGTGTTGGCCTCGGGGATGGTGCGCACGACGATGCGCTTGATCGCCGGCTTGCCCTTCGGGCTGCCCGCGTAGTGGCCGTCGAAGCGCTCGAGCACGTAGCGCGTGCCCGGCGTGAACTCGACCAGGCGGTACGGGCCGGTGCCGACCGGCTTCGCCGCCATGCCCTGCGAGCCCGCCTGGGCGAAGTACTCGTTCGGGTAGATCGGCAGGTTGTCGGCGAGCATCTCCAGGGCCGGCGCGTAGGCCTTCGACATGTTGATGCGGACCTTGAACTTGTCGAGCTTCTCGACGTTCTTGATCCAGTCGATGACGATCTTGTAGCGCGTGCCGTATTTCGGGTCGGCGATGGTCGTCAGCGTGTACACGACGTCGTCGGCGTCGAACGCCTCGCCGTTGTGGAAGGTGACGCCCTGGCGCAGGTCGAGCTCGATGGCGGTCGGGCTGGTGAACTTCCAGGCCGTGGCCAGCGCCGGCTTGAAGGTGCCGCTGTCCATGTCCTTGTAGAGCAGCCCGTCGAAGACATGGCGCGTCAGGATGAGGCCCTCGCGACCCGCGATCTTGTAGTTGTCGAGCGGCTCGACCTCGGCAGAGAAGGCGACGTTCAGCGTGTCGTCGGCCTTGCCGGCCTCCGCGCCGGGTGGCAATGCGAGCAGGGCGAGGGCTGCGCTGGCGACGAACAGTGCTTTCATCATCGCGGGAACCTCCGTGGCTGGGTGCTGCCGTGAACGCTCATTCATCCGGCAGCAAACCACGGCGCGCGGAGCCGGGCAATCGGCACCGCGCGGGGAAGCGGACGGGGGCAGAAGCGGCGCTTGCAATCGCCCGTCGGTTCGTTGTAGACCCCGCGGACTTCGTCGCGAGCGGCGAGGGCGCGTAGCTCAGCGGTAGAGCACCTGCTCGACACGCAGGGGGTCCCAAGTTCGATCCTTGGCGCGCCCACCACTTGGTCCGGCGGGACCGTCCCGGATTGACGCCGCGGCTCAGATGTTCCGGTCGATCTGGTTGATCAGGGCGGTGGTCTGCTGCTTGGCGGCGCGCTGGTAGCGCGCGAGCGACTCCATCGCCGTCTGCATCCGCGTCGTGCTGGTCGCAAGCTCGCTGACGCCCTGCGCGACGTCGAGGCCGACGATGCGCACGCGCGCCGCGGTGATCGCGTCGCTGTGCGTGTAGGCGACCTGGCGCGCGTACTCGACCCGGTTGATCAGCGCCCCGACCTGCGAGCGGGCGTCGATGATCTCCTCCATCGCCTTGTCGACCTCCTGCATCGCCGATTCGGCGTCGGCGAGCGTGGCGATCGTCGTGGCCGGGAGCTGGAGGTTGAGCTTGCCGAGCGAGACTTGCGGCAGCTCGATGTAGACGTCGTCCTGGTTCGGGTTGATGCCGGTGCCGACGCGGATGGTGTTGATGCGGTCGGGGTTCTTCACCTCCAGCAGGTCGACCAGCGTGAGGATCGGCATCTGGTAGCCTTCGTTGATCTCGCCCACGACCGCCGGCCCGAAGGTGGCCAGGTAGCTGTGCGCCTCCCCGGCGATGTCGAAATCGACGACCATCGAGATGTTGAAGCTGGTGCCCTGCGTGCCGGCGGGGATCAGCAGGTCGAGGTCGCTCGACACGTTGGTGATCGTCGTGGCGCCCGGCGCCAGCGTGGCCGCGAGGGTGGCGCCGGTGTTGAACAGGAGGCCCCAGCCCGTGCTGATCGTCGCGTTGGAGACGACGACGTTGTTGATGGTCACGGCGGCGGTGTTGGTGAGGCGGAAGTCGATCTCGACGCCTTCGTTCTGGTCGGCGAAGCCGTTGCCGTTGGGGTCCTGGTTGGGCGGGTCGTTCACGGTGGCCGGCGACACGCGGTAGACGAGGTCGAAGCTGCTGAACGGGAAGTCGGCGGCGCAGTCGAGGCCGAGCAAGCGCTTGTCGCCCATCTGGGTGTCGAGAGCGGTGCGGCAGACCTCGTGCTTCAGCTCCTGGTACTCGATGTCGAGCAGCGCGCGCTCGGTGTTCCCGAGGTTGCCCGACGAGGCTTGCACCGCGAGGACGCGCATGCGCGTCAGCAGCTTGGTGATCTGTGCCATCGAGCCGTCGACGACCTGCAGCAGCGATGCGCCGTGCGAGACGTTCGACTTGACGCCCTTGTACCCCGCTTCCTCCATCCCGATGCGCGCCGCGACCGCATTGTCGGCGGCGCCATCGGCAGCGCGCTCGATGCGCAGGCCGGCCGACAGCTTGCGCACGTGGTCGGTCACGGACGTGCCGGCGCGCGCAACAGAATTCGAGATGAAGTTTGCGGGAGCGGCAGAGAACAGCGCCACCATGGTCAGCTCCTCCTGAGCTTCAAGCGAGCTTCATGCCCACC
>JAEULF010000369.1 GCA_016793965.1 Alphaproteobacteria bacterium
GCCGCCCTGGTCACCGGCCTTGCGCGCGCGATCCGCTCGCGCTCGCGCGGCGAGTGCAGCGCCTCCCAGAGATCGGTGCGCCGCTGCACATTGAGCCAGAAGTCCGGGCTGTTGCCGAAAACCCGCGCGAGGATCAGCGCCGTCGGCGCCGTCACGGACCGGCGATCGTTGCAAAGCTCGTTGACGTGCTTGCGCGGCACGCCCATCGCCTCGGCCAGCGCGCCTTGCGTCAAGCCCATCGGCTGCATGAACTCCTCGGTCAGGATCTCGCCGACGCTCGCTGGCTTGCGCTTGGACATCAGCATGGCGCGCCTCATCGATAGCTGTGATTGTCGAGATAGACGCCCGTCGCCTCGCCGCGGCTGCCGTCCCACCGGAAGACGAGCCGCCACTGGTCATTGACGCGGATCGAATGGAAGCCCTCCAGGGCGCCGCGCAGCTTCTCGAAATGGTTGCTCGGCGGTACCCGGAGATCCTGATCATTCGTCGCGTCGTCGATCATCTGGATCTTGCGGAACAGGCGCCCTTGCAGATCGGCCGGGATCCTCCTCGACCGAACGTCGTCGACGAAGAAATCGCGCAACCAGCCGTCCCGAAAGCTCACGATCATTCCGTGGCTCCATGATGAGGCTGTGTACCACTCACTGGGGCAGAAGGCAAGTGCGGCCGAACCTGCGCCCTGCGTTCCCGCGCGCGATGGGGAGCCCATCCTCGCTCCTGATCGACGGGCTTGAGAGCCGGGGAGATGCGCACCACATCCCCAGCGGCTCGGCAGCCGCCGGGGCCGACGACCGAGGGAGACCGCGCATGCTCGACGCTCAGCGCCTGCTCAACCAGCTTCTCGGCGCCGGCGGCGGGTCTGCCCTCGGCAAGGGGCTTGCCGGGGGGATTGGCGGGGGAATTGGCGGGGGGCTCGGCGGCTTGGGCTCCAGCCTCGGGGCCGCTGGCGGCGGGGGGCTCGGCGGAATTCTCGGCCAGGTGGCCGGCATGCTGGGCGGAAAGCCTGGAGCCTCGGGCGGCATGGGCGGCATCGCCGGCGGCGCGTTGGCCGGCGGCCTGGCCGGCCTGCTGCTCGGCACGAAGACCGGGCGCCAGCTCGCCGGCGGCGCCGCCGCGGTCGGCGGCTTGGCGCTGCTCGGCAGCCTTGCTTACAAGGCCTATGGCGACTGGAAAGCGGGCCAGGCGGCTCCGGCACGGCCGGCCGCCGGCGGGCCTGCCGGCCAACAGCCGCTGGCGCTGCCGCCGCCTCCAGCGGATTCGGCCTTCCTGCCGCCGGAGAGCGACGCGGCCGCCCGCAACGCGCTCGGCGAGGCCCTGATCCGCGCCATGATCGCCGCCGCCAAGGCCGACGGCCACATCGACGCGGACGAGCAGCAGCGCATCTTCTCGGCCATCGACAAGGCCGGGCTCGACCAGGCCGGCAAGGCCTTCGTCATGGACGAGCTGCGCAAGCCGCTCGACATTGATGCCGTGGCGCGCGCGGCGCGCACGCCGGAGATGGCGGCCGAGATCTACGCGGCCTCGCTCCTGGCCATGGTGCCCGACGGCCCGGCCGAGCGACGGTATCTCGAGCAGCTGGCGGCAAAGCTCCGCATCGATCCCGCGCTGGCGGCCCACATCGAGGCCACCGTCTCCCGCGCTCTGGCCTGATCGTCCGGTCCCGTGCGGCGACGCGGCAAGCCCGGTCGGGTGACCGGGGTCGCTGCGCCGCGCTGGTCGCGTTGCCATCGTCCGTCGCGACGACAGACGAGGCCGCTATGAGGCCGTTCAACCGCATTGTCCTGCTCGCGGCCTGCGCTCTCGGGCCATTGACACTTTCGGGCGCCGTTGCGGCAGCGGAAAAGGGTGTCCCGCCCGCGGTGCCAGGCGTGCGCGACTGCCCGGTCTGCCCGGAGGTCGTGCCGATCCCTGCCGGTCGGTTCCGCATGGGCACGCCGGAGGAGGACGCGCGCGCGGACGGCGTGCGCGCAGCTTGGGCGCGCACCGAGGGTCCCGTGCGCGAGGTAGACGTCGCTGCCTTCGCGATGGGCCGCACCGAGGTGACGGTGGGCCAGTACCGCGCCTTCTTCAAGGACAGCGGCGCCAAGGTGGCGCTCGGTTGCACGCGCCTCGACGACGGGCGCTGGCGCTGGGACGCGAACCGGTTCTGGAACGATCCGAAGTTCTACCAGCACGATGACGAGCCCGTGACGTGCGTGAGCTGGGCCGACGCGCAGAGCTACGCGGCGTGGCTGAAGCAGCGGACCGGGCTGCCCTTCCGGCTGCCGAGCGAGGCGGAGTGGGAGTACGCAGCCCGGGCCGGCAGCGGCGCCAGCCGGCCCTGGGGCGATCGCTTCGACCGCGCTTGCGCCTTCGCCAACGTGCGCGACCAGTCGGCGAAGCCGCGCTTCCGGTCGGGCTTGTCTTTCCCGTGCCAGGAGACCTGGGTCTTCACCGCTCCGGTCGGGACCTTTCCCGCGAACGCCTTCGGGCTGTTCGACATGCTCGGCAATGTCTCGGAATGGGTGCTGGACTGCTGGCGCGACAGCTACGCCGGCGCGCCGGCGGACGGGCGGCCGGTCGAGGTCGACCGCTGCCCCGCGCGGATCCGGCGCGGCGGCGGATGGGAGAGCGGGCCGGAGGTGGTGCGCGCGGGCATGCGCAGCAAGGCGGCGCCGGGGGCTCGCGACGCGGCCGTCGGGTTTCGCGTCGCGCGCGATCTGGCGCCCGGCGAGCCGCGGCGTCAGCACCGAGCGCCCGGCGGCAAGGCGTCGACCGGATTCGGCGCCGTCACGGCTGTCGGCGGCCTCTGAACCTCTTTCGCAGCCCGCATCGCACTTTGCGAGCCGGCGGCGGCTCCCGCCGGGCGGCGGCCTCGCCGGCCGGCGGACGGGGCTCTTTCTCCTGCGCGCCAGCGCGGCAAGCTTCCTGCAAACCCTCCTCTGCTATAACGCCCGCCCTTGGGACTTGCGCCAGGCACGACCCCCCGCGGGGCCTTGGGCGGCGACACTTGCGAGGACACGCGACCATGGCTCTCTTCGGCACCGACGGCATTCGCGGCACCGCCAACACCGAGCCGATGACGGCAGAGACGGCGCTCAAGGTCGCCATGGCGGCGGCGGCCGAGTTCACGCGCGGCGACCACCTGCACCGCGTGGTGATCGGCAAGGACACCAGGCTCTCCGGATACATGATCGAGCAGGCGATGACCGCCGGCTTCCTCGCCATGGGCATGGACGTGCTGCTGGTCGGCCCTATGCCGACGCCGGCGGTGGCGATGCTCGTGCGCTCGTTCCGCGCCGATCTCGGCGTCATGGTCTCGGCCTCGCACAACCCCTACCAGGATAACGGCATCAAGCTGTTCGGCCCGGACGGCTACAAGCTGTCGGACGAGACCGAGGCGGCGATCGAGACCTGCCTCGTCGAGGCGGCGATGCCGAAGCCGGCGGCGCCCGACAAGATCGGGCGCGCGCGCCGGCTGGACGATGCGGCGGGGCGATACGTCGAGCACGTCAAGGGCACGATCGGCAAGGGCGTCACCCTGGAGGGGCTGAAGATCGTCGTCGACTGCGCCAACGGCGCCGCCCACCGGCTGGCGCCGATGCTGCTGCAGGAGCTCGGCGCCTCGGTGACGGCGATCGGCGTCGCCCCGGACGGCTTCAACATCAACCGCGATTGCGGCGCCACCCATCCCCAGGCGCTGGCGGCTGCGGTGCGCGCGGCCGGCGCGGACATCGGCGTGGCGCTCGACGGCGACGCCGACCGGGTCATCCTGTGCGACGAGGCCGGCACCGTGGTGGACGGCGACCAGCTGATGGCGCTGATCGCGCGCTCCTGGGCGGAGAAGGGGCGGCTCAAGGGCGGCGGCGTCGTCGCGACGGTGATGTCCAACCTCGGCCTCGAGCGCTGCCTCGCGAGCCTCGGGCTGAAGCTCATCCGAACGCCCGTGGGCGACAGGCACGTCGTCCAGGCGATGCGCCGGGACGGTTTCAACCTCGGCGGCGAGCAGTCCGGCCACATCGTGTTCTCCGACTACGCGACGACCGGCGACGGGCTGATCGCGGCGCTGCAGGTGCTGGCCGTGCTGGCCGACCGGCGAGCGCCGCTGAGCCAGGTCGGCCAGGTGTTCAAGCCGCTGCCGCAGGTCCTGCGCAACGTGCGCGTGCCGGCCGGCGCCGTCGGCCGCCTGCTCGACCTGCCCCAGGCGAGGGCTGCGATCGCCGAGGGCGAGAAGCGCTTGGCGTCGAGCGGCCGGCTGCTGATCCGCAAGTCCGGGACCGAGCCCCTGATCCGCGTCATGGCGGAAGGCGAGGACGGGGCCGTGGTCGCGGCGGTGGTCGACGAGATCGTGGCCGCCCTTGCGCGGCTCTCCGAGGCGGGACCTTCCCAGCACCGCAAGGCTGCCGGTTGAGCGGGAGCCAGGCGCAACGCAGGGTTTACGGACCTTAACGCTCAGTTTCGCCTGACACACAGGCGGGTTTCGTGAATAATGCCCGGCGGGACGCGACGTCGACGCACGGGCTGTGACGGTGCTGTGGGCCGGCGTTGGGGCCGGCGCTCTGGGCCGGTGCTCTGGAAACCTCCGGGGCGGCGCGAGGAGAGTGAGCGGCATGGCCGAGACGGGCAAGAGCGCCGGCAAGGGCCCAGCACGCGCCGACGGCAAGAACGGCCGCGAGCGCGGGACACCGCAGGGAGCGACCCAGGGGCCGCCGGTGCCGGATCCGACCGTGCCGCAAGGGCGGGTGCTGTGCGTCGGGCGGTCCGACTGCCTCGGCCGCGCCGGCATCCAGGGCGACGTGCGCGCGATCGCGCATCTCGGCGGGCAGCCGGCGACCGTGGTCACGATGGTCTCGGCCGAGGACGGCTTCAACGCCTTCGACTGGGTCGAGATGCCGCCGACGATCATCGTGCGCCAGATCGAGCGCGTGCTGCGCGACCTCGGCGTCGATTGCATCAAGATCGGCCAGCTCCACTCGCAGGAGATCATCGACGTCGTCACCAACACCATCGAGCGGCTGGTCAAGGACGTGCCGATGGTGGTGGCCCCGGTGATGGTCTCGATCGACGGCAGCCCCTACCACAGCGTGCGTGCCGCGGCGGCCCTGAAGCGCCGGCTGCTCGTGCATGCCAGCGTGCTCGCTGTTTCGGCGCGCGAGGCGGAGGTGCTGACGGGCATGCAGGTGCGCGACCCCGATGCCATGCTCAATGCCGCGGCGATGCTGCTCACCCTCGGGAGCCGCGCGGTCTTCGTGCATGGCGGGCATTTCGGGAGCGAGACCGCGACCGACGTCCTGGTGACCGAGGACGAGGTCAAGACCTACGACGACGGCGTCCCGCTCGCCGACTCCGTCTACGGCGCCAAGACCGCGGTGTCCGGCGCCATCGCCGCGGGCATCGCCCAGGGCCAGTCGATCGTCGGCGCGGTCGAGCGGGCGCGCGCGTACCTGGCCGACAGCCTGGCGATGCTGCGCGTGCGCAACCAGGCGATCCAGCGCCGCGGCCATGTGGGCGCGCTGGCGCTGGACGGCGAGGAGCCCGTCCGCCTGCCGCACGCGGCCTTGGAGTGACCTGAATGGCACGGGCAGCGACGCCTCGGGCCGTCACGCGCGGTCGCGTGCTGGTCATTGCCGGATCGGACAGCGGCGGCGGCGCCGGCATCCAGGCGGACATCAAGACCGTCACGGCGCTGCGCGGCTACGCCATGACAGCGGTCACCGCGCTCACCGCGCAGGACACCGAGGGCGTGCACGCCATCCATCCCGTGCCGGCGGATTTCATCGCCAAGCAGATCTCCGTCGTGCTCCAGGACATCGGCGCCGACGCGATCAAGACGGGCATGCTGCACAGCGCGGAGGTGATCGAGATCGTCGTCGCGACGCTCGAGAAGCTCGCGACGAAGGCGCCCCTCGTCGTCGATCCCGTGATGGTGGCGAAGGGCGGCCAGTCGCTGCTGCTGGCGAGCGCCGTCAAGGTGCTGAAGTCGAAGCTCGTGCCGCTCGCGACGGTGCTCACGCCGAACCTGCCGGAAGCCGAGGCCCTGGCCGGCGTGCCGATCCGCACGCTCGACGACTTGCGCAAGGCCGGGCTCAAGCTGCTCGACCTCGGTCCCAAGGCGGTGCTGATGAAGGGCGGGCACGGCCGCTGGCCGCAGGTGCACGATGCGCTGGTCATGCAGGTGCCGGTCGGCGACCCTGTCGTCGAGATGTTCAAGTCCGCGCGGCTCGACTCGCGCCACACCCACGGCACCGGCTGCACGCTTGCCTCGGCGATCGCGACGGGGCTGGCGCAGGGCATGGAGGTCCGCGACGCCGTGGCGCGCGCGCGCGCCTACGTGCACAAGGCGATCGCCCAGGCGCCGGGGTTCGGGCGCGGGCACGGCCCGCTCGACCACGCGCACACCGTGGGCGAGTTCAAGTGGCAAGAGCCCAAGGGGTGACGGCGCAGGCGGGGCGAGGTCGGGGGCCGGGGCTGGGGCCGCAGCGTCCGCTCCTGGCGATCGGGTTGACGCTCGTCGCGCTGGCGATCCTGCCGCTCATGGATGCCTTCGCGAAGCTGCTCAGCGCCGAGTACTCGGTGGTGCAGATCGTCCTCGCGCGGTACGCCTTCCAGACGCTGGTGCTCCTCCCCCCGGCGCTCGCGCTGCACGGCGCTCGCGCGCTCCTCCCGGGCAAGCCGGGGCTGCAGGTCCTGCGCGGTCTCTTGATGGCCGGCTCGACGTCGCTGTTCGTCGCGGCGATCGCCGTGGCGCCGCTGGTCGACTCGATGGCCCTGTTCTTCGTCTCGCCGTTGTTCCTGACCATGCTGTCGATCCCTTTGCTCGGCGAGCGCGTGGGGTGGCGGCGCTGGAGCGCGGTGATCGTCGGGTTCGCAGGCGTCCTGGTCGTCCTGCGCCCGGGCTTCGCCGCGATCGGCCCAGGCGCGCTCTATGCGATCGCCGCCGGTCTCGGCTTCGCATTCTACGTCGTCGTCACGCGAAAGCTGGTCGGGCACGTCGCCGCGCTCCCGACCCAGCTTGCCTCGGGCGTCGTCGGCCTAGCGGTCATGGCCGTCCTTCTGCTGCTCGGCGCGCTGGGCGCCGCGTGGAAGACGCCCGACCTGCAGGCGCTCGCTCTGATGGCCGGGATCGGGGCGATCTCCGGCGCCGGGCACTTGCTCTTCATCTATGCGTCCGAGCGCGCGCCCGCGTCTCTGCTGGCGCCCTACCAGTACGCCGAGATCATCATGATGACGGTGTTCGGCTATCTCTTCTTCGGCGAGTTCCCGGACGCATGGACGATCGTCGGCATCGTCATCATCTGTGCTGCGGGGACATACATCGCCATGCGCGAGCGGCGCTTGGCGCGCGAGCGGCGGACGTCCTAGGCCATCCGGCCCATTGCCCAGCCGGCCGACGCGGGCCACCATGGCAGTGGCGGCGCGGCCTGTCGGTCTTGCCGCGCGGCAACAGCGTTGGGTGCCATCGCGCGTGACGAGCCACCGCCAGGCCAGCTCCGCCCCAGCGACCGCCGCGATCGACGGCCTCGGCAAGGTCAGCGCCGATCAGCTCCGCCTCGCCGTCAGGGCCCTGACGGAGGGCGTGTCCCTGTGGGACCACGACGACCGGCTGGTGGCCTTCAACGATCAGCTGCGCGACTACTTCTTCCCCGGGCGGCCGGACCTGCCCGCGCTTGGCATCGGCTTCGAGGAGTTCCAGTGGCTCGTCGAGCGCGAAGGCAACCGCATCCGTTCGGATGACGGGCTCGCGGCGCGCTTGGCCCAGGTGCGCGACATGCACCGGCGCGGGATCGGCCGCCAGGACGTCGAGCTCGCGGACGGGCGTTGGCTCGACATCGTCGAGCGGCGCACGCCCGAGGGCATGATCGTCTCCGTCTACATTGACGTGACGGAGCGCAGGGCCCGCGAGCGCGCCCTCGCCCTCGCCAAGCACGAGGCGGAAGTCGCGAACCGGGCGAAGTCCGACTTCCTGACCATGATGAGCCACGAGCTGCGCACGCCGCTCAACGCGGTCATCGGCTTCGCCGAGCTGATCTCGCTGGAGATCCAGGGCCCCGTCGGCGGCCCGTACAAAGAGTATGCGCGCGACATCCTGGCGAGCGGCAGGAACCTGCTGGAGATCGTCAACGACGTGCTCGACCTCGCGAAGATCGAGGCCGGACGGCGCGAGCTGCGCGAGGACACGGTCGATCTCGGCGACATCGCCGAGCGGGCCGCGCGGTTCGTGCGCATGCAGGCGACGAAGTCCGAGATCGAGGTCGACCTGGCGCTGCCGCCGGGTGCGCTGCTGCTGCGCGGCGACGAGCAAGCGCTGCTGCGCGTCGTCACCAACCTCCTCTCCAACGCCGTCAAGTTCGGCCGGCGCCGGGGCTGGGTGCGCGTCGAGGGCGTCCGCGCGCCTGACGGTTCGATCCAGCTGTCCGTGACGGACAACGGCATCGGCATGGAGCCGGCCGATGTCCCGAAGGCGCTGGAGCCTTTCGGCCAGATCGACAACCCGTGGACGCGCAAGTCCGTCGGCACCGGGCTCGGCCTCCCGATCGTCAAGTCGCTGGTCGAGCTGCACCAGGGGACGCTGGCGAACGAGAGCGAGGTCGGCGTCGGGACGAAGGTGACGCTGCGCTTCCCGGCGCAGCGCGCCGCGGCCGGCGGCTAGCGCTCGGGGTCCCGCGCCGTGCGCCGCTCGACGAGCAGGGTCGGCGGCCGGCGCACGCGCGCCACCGGGAACAGCGAGAAGGTGCGGTTGACGTAGTTGGTCACCGAATCGACGCCTTTGCACTGGCGCAGCAG